>JBFJXU010000054.1:0-11300 GCA_041622975.1 Thermoplasmatota archaeon | reverse complement strand
AGTCCCATCCTCGAGCACGATGCGATGTACATGAACATCGTTTTCGACCGCGTCAAGGAGCGCCGCGAGGCCCGCATTGCCCGCGAACTCCGCGAGGCTGAAGAGGCCGAGGAGAAGCGCAAGAAGGAGGAAGAACGCCGCCTTGCTGCTGAAGAGGAGAAGGCGCGCAAGGAAGCCGAAAAGGAACGCAAGCGCCTCGAACGGGAAGAAGAGAAACGCAAGCGGGAAGAGGAAAAGGCCCGCAAGGAGGCCGAAGAGGCCGCCAAGAAGGCTGCCATACCCGACTGCGAAGCCCTCACCAAAGCGGGCACCCAGTGCAAGAAGAAGGCCCACGGCCGCGGCAAGTACTGCATCCAGCACAAGGGATGGCGCGGCCCGACCATCTGGGACCTGCCCGAAAACCAGACCCCCGAAGTCATCCAGACGGACGATTCGGGCCGGCGCCAAGTGCAGGTCAAGCGCTGGGTTGACCCCAATGAAGCCGACCCCGACGCGCCGGAGGACTGGTACAAGTTGTACCAAAAGGATGGCCAATACCGCTTCATGAAGGAGAAGAAGGATGGCTACTCCATGACCTTCAAAGTCCCAGATACGCATGAGGTAGCCTACACCAAGCAAGGCTTGCCCACCATCCGCAAACGGACCGCGGAGGAATAATGGCGCTCCAGGAGCCCTTGGCATGGCTCCAGGAGGCAACACGCCAGGCAGTGCTGTCCACCGACCACGAAGTTGACGCCTTCGTCAAGGCCCTGTCTCCCGGTAGCCGTGTCTTCTTGTACGGTCGGGGTCGCAGCGGCTTCGTGGCTCGTGCCTTTGCAGTTCGACTCATGCACTTGGGCTTCCAGACGTACGTGGTGGGCGAAACCATCACGCCGCCGGCCCAGCAGGAGGACGTGGTCATCTGCGTCAGTGGCTCCGGCGAAACATACCCGGTCGTCATGACGGCCGAACTTGGGCGCAGGCTCGGTGCGACGGTCATTGCTGTCACCGCGGACGCAGATAGCCCCGTGGCTCGGCTGGCCCACTCAGTCATCCACCTCGCCGGGCCGGACGGCAACGGCGAGCGCGCCCGCTACGCGCCCCTTGGCACAGTCTTTGAAACGAGTGCGTGGCTGTTCTTCGATGCTGTCGTGGCCGTTCTCATGGAGCGCCTCGGGGAAGATGAGCAACGCATGCGGCAACGACACGCGACGCTCGAGTGACCACAGACTCACTCCGTGAACCATAAGGCCCCCACGCGTCTGGGGAGCGCAAGGTGCCCCCACTTTGGTCAGCGGCTCGGTAGCGTTGAACATCATCACCTCGTATGCTCTGTGGGTCCTAGCGTTCGCCCTCTTACTCGGAGGCCGACCTGGCCGGGCCACCAAGGTCTTGGCCGCATTCCTCGTTACAGTGGGGCTCAATTTCAGCTTCGGCGCCTTGGTTTTCCTGGGCTTCGACACCTTGCAACTGAGTTTCTTTCCGCTCGCCCTCGACCCGGTTCTTCTGTTGTGGTTCACTACACTGTATCCCTATCGGCGCAGTACCCCGGTCGAGCGCGGCGCGCTTGTTGCCACGGCCACGCTGGCAGTCATTTCGGTTATCATCCTGGCGAGCAATTCCGTTGACCCCATAGGTGGAAACGACGCCTGGCGCAACCCGGCAAACTTGGTCCCCGTTGCGACGCTCGTCGTAGGTTATTCAGCAGCCTGGCTCATGGCTGTCCGAGCCGGAGCCAAGGCCCCCACCAAACGCCTGGCGGAGAAGTCCCGTTGGCTCATCATTGCCGTCGGCATCGCCACGGTGCCCCGCCTCGGCCTGCTCACCATCGACATGGACTTCAAGTGGGGCATCGGGCGCGTCGATACCTGGGCGGAGGCAGCACTGGGAGCCAGCAAGGCGGTTGGGGGCTCTCTTCTCCTTAGTGGGATTGCCCTTCTGGCAGCGGTGCCCCTCGTGAGGGATGCCCCCGCTCCGGTTCGTTCCGCCGTCAAAGTTACGCTGTGGGTTACGCTGGGCTTGGCGCTGCTGCGCCTCCTGGGACAGACGCTTCAGAACGCTCAGGGCATTGGATGGGAGGCCAGCGCCCCCTTCACCCTGCGTTGGATCGTCTTCGCCGTCGTACTCGTGTACGGTATCTTGGCGGGCGAAATGGTCGAGTTTCGCGAAGCAGCCGAGCGCGTCTTCCCAACTTTGGCCGGTTTGTTTGCCATGTTGGTGGCGGCCTTCTTCGTTCTTGTCAATACGCCCAGCACCCACTTCATGACTCGCTGGGGCCTGGCCGCCAGCCTTGGGTTCGGCGTGGCGGTTCCTGCAGGCTGGAGCGTGCGCCGGGTGGTCCATTTCTACGAAGGGCGCAGGGGCGCCAATCCTGCCGCAGTGCGGCGGTTTGAATTGTACCGCAATGCCTTGGAGGCTGCTTACGCCAGTGGGCCGCCAGATGCTGAAGCCCGACGCGACTTGGAGCGCCGCCGGCACCGCTTTGGCGTGACCCTCGACGAGGCGCGCGCCCTCGAGCATGGCATCCGGCGTGGCGGCGCTGACCGGTTCATGCCCGGTGACGAGCCACTGGCCGGGGTCACCATCCAGCGACTCATCGGCGAAGGCGGCCAAGGCCGCGTGTATGAAGTGTGGCGCCACGACCAAGGGAAGAAGGGGATTCTCAAGGTGCTTCGACCGCCGGAAGGATACGCTGCAGGAAATGCCCTCATGGAGTTGGAGGCCATGCAACGCATTCGCCACCCTCACATCGCGCCGCTTCTTGCGGTAGACACCCGCGGCGACGACATCATCATGCTCACTGAGTTCATCGATGCCACTCCACTAGACCGCGTCCTGGAGGACGGGCCCATGTCACATCGCGACGTGGGCGTGCTCGCGCGCGACGTCCTTTCTGCCTTGGCGTCCTGCCACGCCGAGGGCCTCATTCACCTCGACATCAAGCCCAGCAATATCCTATGGAATGGTCGCGCGTTTGTCACCGACTTTGGCTTGGCCGCTGCCACTGAGGCCATTGACGCAGACCGCACCTTATCTGCCGGGTCAAGGCGCCCCGCCGGCACGCTTGCTGCCATGGCGCCCGAGCAGATTCGGGGACGGCCCGGTCCAGCCACTGACCTCTACCAGGTTGGCTTGCTGGTGTACCAGGCACTAACAGGTCGCCAAGCGTTGGATGTCCGTGGGCTCCATTACGTGGACGCGCTTGCCGAGGTGTCGGATCCCATCATCGAGATGGACCGCGTGCCTCCGATGTGGCTGTCATTCGTCCGTTCCGCATTGCAGGTCGACCCGGCCGACCGACCCCGGTGTGCAGAAGACTTGGCGGACCTAGCACCGTAACCAAACTACTCGCCCAAGGCAGCAACTGCGGCGTCAGCCAAGTCGTCGCCTTGGACAGCCGCAGCAATCTTGCCGTCGTTGCCGAGGACCACAACGGCTGCCTGACTGTTGGCATCCTCGATGCCGAAGGCGGCGCCTACTTGGTTGTCCCAATCCGGGCACATGACGACATAGTCCGCCGGGTCTACCTCAGTGAGTTTGCCCGCCAGCTTGTCGTACGTGCTCTTAATCTGGGCGCTGGCCACCTTCTTCCACATCCCACTCATGGACCGCAAATCCACGATGTTGGCCACCATGACAGTACTTGCATCCGGGAACTTGGCGCGAACTGCCTTGCCGACCGTCTTGGGTGCATCCGTCGTCTTGGGGCCGTGGAACACCAAGACGCCACGGCGGCCCGATATGGCCTCGTTACTTACTTCTCGACCACTAACCGCAGCTTCAATGCTGAATGACGGGGCTGGGGAGCCAGGTTCCGGGAGACTCATGGGCCACGGACCATGCCCTGCCCGTTTAGGAGCGGCGGCCGGCGTCGGCTAGGTTCCAGATCGAATCCGGCTGTGGTCGCGGTCGTCGATGAAGTTGGCCAGAACCGACGCGTCCTCGGGACTCGCACTTGGCCCATAACCCATGACCAGTGTGCCCCATTCGCCGCAGGCAGGGCACTCAACGGCCGCGACGCATGCCTCGTCGGCCGGGTCGGCGACGCCCTCGAACCGATGCAGTGCCTCAAGGGCCATCTGCTCGCTGGGCTCGTCACTGCCGCAGGAGTGGCAGCGAACCATCCCATCTGGTCGGGCTGAGAAGTCACCCGTGAAGCCTTGTTCACTGTAGTTCTTGACCACGTCAATGACGGTGGCTTCGGTGTTCTCCACAAATTGCAGGGCCATGCCCCCTCATTTGGGTGCATCCCACTGATAGGGTTTTGCACGTCGCGCCCCTGGGCCTCCCGTGCACTTGGACGGCCCCACCCAAGCCAGGTTGGACGATGCCATGGCCGGCATGCACTCGCCGAAGCTGCTCCGCGTTGCCGACTTGCGGCCCGGCGACATCGGTGTCCTTACCGTACGCGTCTTGGATTTGGACCACCGGGGCTTCCGCCGCAAGGATGGGTCGGACGGCCGCTTGTGCCGCGTACGACTCACGGATGGCTCCGCCGAAGTGGCCCTTGTCCTCTGGGACGGGGACGCGGAACGGGCGTGGGCGCCGGGCACCTGGCTGCGCATCGCGGGGGCCACCGTGAAGGACGGCTACCGAGGCGGCATGGAATTGGCCCGGGGCGCCGGACTAATCGAGGAAATCGAGTCTCCCGCGGACGCCGCATCTACTGGCGAACGTCGTCTCCAAGGCACCCTGCAGGATTTGGTCCCCCGGGCTGGCGGCGTCGATTGCTGCATCGACGGAACTTGGATTCGACTACCCGAGGTGCCAGGCGAGATTGGCGACGTGGTTGACGTGGGCCCCGTAACCGACCATCCGCTGCTTGATGATTGGTACCAACCCACCTAGCGCTCCTTCTCGCCCCCTGCAAAGGCTTACATCGGAGTCCCCGTCGCCGCCATCCATGACCGGACGTGAAGGCGGCCTCCCCGTCGTCCAGATGGAAACCGGCCCCGGCACCATCGAAATCGAACTCTTTGCCAACGACGCGCCCAAAACCGTCGAAAACTTCCTCAAATTGGTGAACAAGGGCTTCTACAATGGCCTCCATTTCCACCGCGTCATCAACGACTTCGTCGTACAGGGCGGCTGCCCCCTCTCCAAGAAGAAGGGCGACCGCCGAGCAGGCACTGGCGGGCCCGGATGGACGATTCCTTGCGAGACGGATGGCAATCCCCGCCGTCACGGCAAGGGATTCCTCTCCATGGCCCACGCCGGCAAGGACACCGGCGGCAGTCAGTTCTTCATTGTCCTCGACCCCAACAACTGCCGGCACTTGGACGGCGTCCACACGGTCTTTGGCCACGTCACCAGCGGCCTCGAAGTGGTCGACAAGATCCGCATGTGGGACCCCATAAAGCGCGTGAAGCAAATCGAATAGAACAGGAGGAACAAGATATGAACACGATCCGAGTTACAGTAGAAGGCGACGCCGAGCAAGTGGAAGCCGTGAAGGAACAGTTCTACAAGCAATACATCGAAGGCGCCGGCTCCAAGATTGTCTTTGAAGTCCCAGAGGACGCCGACGACGAGGCAGACAAAATCGTCAAGGCCGCCGAGGAAAAAGACCTCAAGGCAACCAAGGAAAACTACGAAGACCCCATTGAAGACGCCGGAAGCGTCGACTTCTGGTAGCGTCCCATCGCGACAACCCTTATCCCTTCCACCCTGGGATGCGCGCGTATGCGCTCCCGATTGCTAGTGGCCCTCCTGGCCGCAAGCCTCGCCGTGACCCTCGTGCCAACCACCTCGGCCAACCCCGGGGTCCCCTACTGTACCGGCTCCGTGGCTGGAACGGACCAGACCCGGGTCATCATGCCCGAAGTCTGCGAGCAGGTCACCGGCCGCGTCTTCCCCGAGGCCTTTGACGCCACCGACTTCGTCTCCTTCTACGAGTTCGAAGCCGGCATCAACTACTTGGCCGCCAACCACCCGGACCGCATCGCCATCCACCAAGTGAGTGAATCATTCGGACTCATGGGCCCCACCGGCTTGGTCCGCTTCCCCATTTACGTGGTGGAAGTCACCAACTTTGCCAGTCCTGTTCCCCTGGACGAGCGCCAGGAATTGCTCTTCATGCTGAGCATCCACGGCAACGAGAAGGGTGGCCGTGAAGGTGGCTTCCGCGTCATTGAGGACCTCGTCACCGGTAAAGGCATTGCAACGGAAACCGTGCAGAACGGCGCCGGCATGCCCACCGCCCTTGCCAAGCCGGGTGGTGGCAGTGTAGAAACCTACGCCGACTACCTCGACTTCACACGCGCGTTCTTCTTGTTCCCCAACGCCGACGGCTGGGCCCACGATGAAGCTGAGTTCTTCACCAACAATCCCGTCACTGGTGGTGCCTTCTGTGGCACGCTTTTCTGCCGCACCAACGGCAACGGTACCGACCTGAACCGGCAAGTGCCCACTGTGGGCTGGCACCGCATCAACGCCGACGCCGGTCGCTTGCCCGTCAACGAACCGGAAGCCGTTGGGTACATCTCCTGGATGGCATCCGAAGAACGGGACTTCGACTACGCCATCGATATCCATGGCATGCTCAACCACGAGAACTTCGTGGCGGTCATGCTGCCCGCGGGATCCATGACTCCTCAGGAAATGCTCAGGTCAACCCGGTTGGCCGAGGAACTGAAGGAGCGCCTCAACAATGACGATTACTTTGCCGCCTGGACCACCGTGCTTGGCAATGCAGCCACAGCCGGTGACGCAGCAAGCGGCGCCAGCGACCCCGCTGACGGCGCTCCGCCCTGCGCCGAGTTTGGCGCCTGCACTCCAGATGAAAGCCCCAGCCGCGCCGTTGGTAGCGGCGAATTCAGCGACTGGGGCACCGTCTGGGACGCCATCGGCTACACGGACAGTGGCTTCAGCGGAGACTT
This sequence comes from Thermoplasmatota archaeon, assembly GCA_041622975.1. Taxonomy (GTDB): domain Archaea; phylum Thermoplasmatota; class E2; order JACPAO01; family JAHFTW01; genus JBFJXH01. The sequence continues at coordinate 4,443 of JBFJXU010000054.1, read as the reverse complement.
CTTCGCCCAGAGTACCGGCCTCAACGCCCCCGGGTACGACATCGAACTGGCGTACAACCACATCACCGTGGACAGCCAATACGAAGGCGCCGGCGCTCAATTCAATGACTACCACATTCACAGCGTCCGGCACATCGTGAAGTCCTTCATGGACGCCGCGGCCCTGGACGTGACGGTTAGCATCGAAACCAATGGCCTCGAAACGGCATACATTCGCACCGACTTTGTGGCCACCAACATCGATGACCCCAACCCCGGCCCCGGCGGCTGGGCCGGCGTCAACCCCAACGATGACCAATGGGAGTACAGTGCCCAAGATCCGTTCACGGCTACCCCCGACAAGTATTGGCAAGACATCAGCGCCTTCCTGCGCGATGGGGATGCCCCCGGTACGCTGCGTGCCCTCGTCGCCAGCCAAGTCAAGGCCAGCACATTGGAGCGCTACGACAACCTCGTCATTCCAGGCAGTGCCATTGCTACACTCGACCAAGCCCACATTGACACCATTCGAGCCTGGGTAGAAGCCGGTGGTAACCTCGTCCTCACCGATGATGCCATCCAGTGGCTCGATGCCGCCGGTGTCACGGCGGACGGCGTGGACGTCATGCTGCAATACGCCGGCGCCATCAACATGGACCGCGCCCACCCATTGACTGAAGGCGTGCGGGGCTTTGCTCGTCAAACCTACGAGCCCATTCCCCTCGGATTCAGTATTGAATCCAACAGCGCGCCCGCGTGGTACGTTGACGCTGCGGCACTCGCGGATGTTGGCGGCGAAGCGGCCGGGTACGGTGTGAGTGGCCAAGCCGGTGGTGCCATGATGGACCGCGTCAGTTTGGGGCGCCTCAGCCTCGGCAGCGGCAACGTCCAATTCATCGGTGCCCTGCTCCCCGACCCCAGCGAGGAATTCTACCACCCCTACGGTTTGGACGACTATGCTACCACGTACAGTGGCAACCAAATCCTGCGCAACATGCTCGGTTGGACCGAAGTGTTTGCTGCACCGCCGGTCATCTTGACTGAGGACGGAACCATCGTCGAAGCGCCCAATGAACCGGCAGGCCCTGGTACCGGTGGAGCCGACGACAACGAGACCCAAGACACGCCGTTGCCCTTCGTGACCGTTCTCGTCGGCCTCGCCGTCGCGGTCGCCCTGGTGCGCCGTCGATGAAGGCGGCGGCCGTTCTCGTCGTCCTAGCAATCGCCGTGGCAGGCTGCGCCGAAGAGCCCACGGCATCCGACGCCGAACCAATGCCAGCGGATGAAGACCCAGACCCCATTCACGCCCTTAGTGGATGGATTCTCACACCCGACATTCGTCCAATTCCTGGTGCAACGGTCACCATCCAAAGTGGTCCCATAGCCACAACGGACGCGGAGGGGCACTACACGTTCCCTGAAGTCGTCCGTAATGAGAGCCTCATCCTCATTGTGGAAGCGCCGGGCTTCGAGACGGCCAGTAGGACAACCACCGTGCCACCCGAAGTTGGCATCATTGTCAATGTAACCATGCAGCCGGTTCCCGTCAAGACCCCCACAAGTGAAGTTCTGGACACGACCTTGTTCCTGGCGTGCGGCGCCGTGGCCAGCGCCGGTGGTGACGATTACCCCGTTGCTTGCGAAGCGGTGGACGACGCCCACCAAGACACGTGGGAATTCGCCGTGCGCCCCGACACGGCAGGCGTTGTCATCGAAGCCGCTTGGGAACCAAGCAGCCCCGGTGCCGAGTTCCTCCACATGACCGTGGAAACCGTAGGCTTCGGGGCAAGCGACGAAACTCTCGCCATCGTAGAAGGTTCAAGCATCCTGCGCGCGCAAGTAAGCGAAGCCGCGGCCGCCAAGTTCTACTCTGATGGAGGTCGCATCCGTGTCACCATCGGGCCAAGTGCGAACGTGGACGAATCCGAGGCAGGAACAGGTAGTGCCGTCGTAATCCAACAAGAAGTGCAAGTGTTTGCCAGTGTCTTCTACGTTGAAGGCCCTGATGCCACGTACACCGTTGACCCATGATGCAGGTTCGTTGGTTTTGCGTCGCGTTGCTCGCCTGCCTAGTGGGGTGCCTCAACGCCCAGCCGACGGCCGACGGTGAACCCCTGCCGCCGCCACCGCCCCCCATGCTCCAAGGCTACGTCGTGGATGAATCCCTGGCTCCGATTGCAGGCGCCAAGGTCTCGCACGGAGGGGCCACCAACACCACGGCTAGCACTGGCTACTTCCGAATTGCCCGGGCAACGGGCCCCTTAGTGGTAGAATCCACTGGGTTTGAGCCGGTCATCGTGCATGTCGGAACGAATGCCTGGGTGAATGCAACACTCATTCGCCTGCCCGATGAAACACCCTACACGGCCACCAGCACTTGGACTGGTTTGATTCACTGCCAAGTGGTCGTGGTGGCCGGCCATGACCACGGTGACGACCACGACGACGGCGCCACCGACTGCGACCCATCCACCGAAGATGAGCGATATCTCTTGGCCGTGCCAGTCACCGCCGATGGTGTAATCCTCGAAGTTTTCTGGGATGCTTCTACACCTGCGGGTGAATACTTGTCAGCGACGCTATTTGCCGTGGATGGCGAAGGCCAACGGCGCAGCATCGGCTTCACCGAAGGCACCAGCCCACTCCGCCTCCACTTGGGCGAAGGCCTCACGAATGAAATGAGCGGCGGTGTCATCGAAATGAAAGTGGCTGCCGGCGCACCTGACGAAGATGCGGCGGCCGGCACAGTGTGGCAGCAGGAATACCAAGTGGTGGCGAGCGTATTCCACTACGCGCCTGCCCCCGTGGACTACTCGGTTGCCGCCTCCTGAGGAGGCACCCGTTCACGCATTCCGGCGTCGCGTCACTGAAGACTGAATTCTTCCTTGGCGCGTCGATGAAGCCCATCTCGCCATGCGTACACGAGTGTACACGTCATGGGGTCATCCGCGAGTGCCATCTCGAAGCAGGCGGGGGCGGCGCGTCCGTTGACTCCCGTATCGGCGCCTTCGCGGGCTACCAGGGTGCTGGCACCATGGGGCGCGGCCAGCATCGGGGGGACTCGCATCTGCTGCGACCGCGGCGTATGCTACGGCTGCAACGAAGAAGCGTGGCTTGCCTACGAATCCGTGAATGCCACCGAGCGGGCCGCAGCCCGGTACAAAATAGGTGGAAGAGGGAAGAGGAAAAGGTACCAGTGCCCCGCTTAACTGCGGAGCATGATTTCGATGTTCACACCGTCGGGGACCTGAATGCGCATCAATTGGCGCAGGGCCCGGTCGTCGGCGTCAAGATCGATGAGGCGCTTGTGTACACGCATCTGCCAGCGGTCCCAAGTCTCACTGCCCTCGCCGTCCGGGGCCTTGCGGACCGGAACATTGAGTTTCTTCGTGGGCAGGGGGATCGGTCCAGCCATGTTGACGCCCGTGCGCTCACTGATCTGACGGATCTGGGAGCAGACGGTGTCTACCTGCTGGGGATTGGTGCCGGTGAGGCTGATGCGCGCCTTTGCCGTAGCCATGAAAATTCCTCCGGGGGGATGCTACTCCCGGAGAGAAGTGGGCTTAGCGGGCCTCGATCTCGGTAGCGACGCCCACGGCGACGGTCTGGCCCATGTCGCGAATGGCGAAGCGGCCCAGGGGGGCGAATTCGCTTGCCTTCTCGACGACCATGGGGCGCGTGGGGCGGATCTTAACGACGCCCTGGTCACCCGTCTTCATGTAGGACTTGTCTTCCTGGGGCTTGCCACCGCGGATGACGGTCTCGATTTCCTCGAAGGTGCAGGCGGTCTGGGCCGTGTAGGCGTGGAAGACCGGCGTGTAACCAACGGTGATCACGGAGGGGTGGTTCAGGACGATGACCTGAGCCTTGAACGTGCGGGCAACGGTGGCGGGGGCGTCCGGGGGCGCACCGACGTCACCGCGGCGGATGTCGTTCTTACCGAGGCCACGGCAGTTGAAACCGCAGTTGTCGCCGGGTTCGGCCTTGGCGAGTTGCTCGTGGTGCATCTCGATGGACTTGACCTCAGCCGTCTTGTTGGACGGGTTGAAGTGAATGTTCATGCCGGGCTTGAGTACGCCGGTTTCGACCTTGCCGACGGGCACGGTTCCGATACCAGTGATGGAGTACACGTCCTGGATGGGGATGCGCAGGGGCTTGTCGGTGGGCTTGTCAGGGAGGTCGAACTGGTCGATGGCAGCCAGCAGGGTGGGGCCGGAGTACCAGCCCATTTCGGGAGCGGCTTCCTTGATGTTCTTGCCTTCGTAGGCGGAGACGGGGACGAACTTGACTTGGTCGTCCTTGAAGCCGATGAGCTTGGTGAGCTTCTTGACGCCCTCGACGGCGGCGTTGAACTTGTCTTCGGAGTAGTCAACGGCGTCCATCTTGTTGACGGCGACGACCAGTTGGTCGATGCCGAGCGTCTTGGACAGGAACACGTGCTCCTTGGTCTGGGCTTGGGGGCCT
>JBFJXU010000053.1:0-11466 GCA_041622975.1 Thermoplasmatota archaeon | reverse complement strand
GTCCCCGGCTGGGCCGCCCGGTGGGTCGGCTTCATCTTCGAGGCAGCCGGACATGGCGACCGTTGCCAGCAGCAACCCCACCACGGGCGTAGACCATTTCATGAAGCGCCGCACGCCTGCCTGCTTGAATGGGTTTGGTCCTCGTCATCCCCTGGGGTCTGCATCGAAGGTGACTGCTTCGTGCGCTTCCCTATCGACCAGCCCCGGCATGGTGCCGGTCGTCTCCCACTTAGCCAAATCTTGGCATGCGGCCTCCAACATGGCGAGCCGGTGCCCCGTCACATTGGGTGAACAATGGGGTGTCATGATCACATTCGGCAACCTGGAGAAGTCGTCGTCATATGGCCAGGCATCAGCATCTTGGCGCGGGTATTTCCACCAAACATCGAGAGCCGCAAAATGCCGGGTGTGGTCGGAGTCGAGCCAAGCAAAGAGGTCCGTCTCGTTCACAATGGGCCCGCGAGCCACGTTGACGAGCATGGCGGGACGCATGGCCATGCGACTGAGGACCTTCATGTCAATCAGCCGCAAGGTATCTCCCGTCAGCGGGCAGCAAACCACAAGCACATCGCAGGCGGCCGCTAGGTCACCGATTTGGTCCATGGTGCCCACCCATTCGAGGCGCTCATCGCCGGACGCCCCGGAACGATTGATGGCCATGCACCGCGCACCCAGAGGGGCAAGGAGGTCCACGCTGGCTTGGGCGATGCCGCCGTAGCCGACGAATCCAATCGTCAACTCGGATGCAGCACGCGTCTTGGCGCCGAGATGAAAGTGACCCTGCTTGATTTGGTGAGTGTGATACACGAGCCCCCGCGTCCAGGCGAGGACGGCGCCGAGAATCCACTCGGCGATGAATGGTCCCGTGGCGCCCGGTGTGGCGGCCACGGCAAGCCTGGCGGGCAGGGTGCTCCAGCCGATGTGATTGGCGCCCGCCGTGGCCAATTTCACGTACTTCAGCGCCGACAATTCATCCCAATCAATGTCCGCTTTGCGCAACTCCGTTCGCGGCCAAAACATGAGTGCCACGGCAGCCTGCTTGGCAGTCGTAGGGTCGTCCATGAGCCACTTGGCCTCTGGCAAATGCTCGGCGACTACGGCGCGCTCCTCATCGGTTGGTTGCCAGGTTGCAACAATCCGTGCCACGGGTCGGCGAGTATGCCGCCTCACTTGGGGTTGCCTGCACCTCACCCCTTAATGCTGAGGCCGGCTCGCGGCGATTCATGCCCGAGGTCACCCTCAGCCTCCGAAACATCGCCCGCTACGTCAAAGACGTGGATGCATCCACCGGCCTGTACGAAGCCCTTGGATTCCGCTTGGTCCGCAACGCGGGCGACATGAACGTCCTCGAACACGCTGATGGCTTGCAACTCATCCTGCATCGCTGGGATGAACGCCCCACCACCATGCTTGACACGGCCATTGGCTTCAGTATCAGTGGCGACGCTGCCGACCTGCGCGAACATCTAGAAGCGGCGGGGTGGAACCTCCTGCGCGCGCCCCACGAATCAGACGTGGGCTATTTCTGGATTTACGGCGACCTCGATGGCAACCCCATCAACTTGGTTGGCAAGCCCACGGAGGCAGCCCCCGAACCCGGCACCGTACGCCTTGTGCTACGCGACGGCAAGGCGCTGGCCGAACCCGTCGACCAACCTGCCTAAGTCGCCGGTCTATTCGTTGGCGCCAGGCCAACGTATTTGAGCCATTCTCATGCTCTCCGGGCTATGTGGTGGTTGGAGCGGGCGCGTCGCGGCGCTGCACCTTACCTTGTAATTGCCTTCCTCATTGTCGCAGCGGTAGCGCTGGTCGCGTTCCCTGGCGTCGACGGTGCTGTCCCCTCCAGCGGCCTGGTGGCCCATTGGAAATTCGACGGTGACCTCACCGATTCTAGCGGCAACGCCCTGCACGCTACCGCCAGCCATACACCAAATTTCGCGGTCGGTCCCTGTGGGCAGGGTCTACTCTTTGATGTCGGGGCCGACATCCTTCGCGTCCAGGATGCCCCCGCGCTTGACCTAGACGCCCATACAATCTCCGCTTGGGTGGCATGGGACGAAGACCCCGGTGCCGAATGGCAGACAATCCTGGCCAAGGGCTTTGCCGGCATGGAGAATTACGCCCTTCTCATCAACTCAATGAGTGGCACCACTGCATTCGAATCGATAACCTACACGGTCAACGGGATGGCTCCCGCCTACGCGGACACGCCCGGGGGCTCCTTCCCGACTGGCGCCTGGCATCATGTGGCCGCCGTCTACGATGGTGTCGATGCGAGTGTCTACATCGATGGTTCCTGGGTTGTTTCCGCGTTCCTCGGTGAACCATTGATGACCAATGCTGATCCGCTGACCATTGGTGGGACGGCGTCGTCCGGGCCGGATCTTTTGGGCCGCATTGATGAGGTCATAATCCACGACCGGGCATTGACTCAACAGGAAATTCAGAATCTCTACGCGACTTGTGACGCGCCAGCAATTCCCCTGGTTGTCACGTCGGCTGCTGATTTTGGTGCCGGCACCCTGAGGGATGTCATTGGCCGGTCTAACGTCGCGGAGGGCCCCGATGTTATCACCTTCGCCGACGGGCTGCCGCCGATTGCACTTCAATCCGCCTTGCCCGCCATCACTGACGAGGTCCGCGTGGAAGGCCCCGCTACGATCACAGGGGTCACCCGGAGCGACGTGACCTGGCCCGTGCTCCAAATATCCGGACCGCAGGCATCTGGCACGGTCATCGCGAACCTGACATTCCAAGGCCACTCGCACACCGGCCTGGCGGTCACGTCCGGTGCGTCCGGTGTGGTCGTGGAGAATATGACTGCCTCCGGTTTGACGGCGAGTGCGCTTCGGTTGGACGGTGGCATGGGCCACGTCGTCAAAGACAGCACCTTGTACGGTAACACGGCGGAAGCGGGCGTCCACGGGGCCGCCCTGGCCGTGGCCGGTGCCGACGTGAATGTCGCGCGGACCCTGTTCCACAACAACACCGCGTCCGTCGGCGGCGCCGCGGCCTTATTGGCTGGTTCAACCGCTACGTTCGCCCACAGCCAGTTCGACGACAACGTGGCCACCGCAGGCACCAACACCATTGGCGGTGGCGCCATCTCGATTCAGACCGGCTTGCCCACGGAAATCCTGGATAACGTGTTCAGCCGCAACATCGCCAATAGCGACGGGGGGGCAATTGCCGTCCAGGCTGGCACGGTCCACGTGATTGGCAATTACTTCGGCGCTAATTCGGCGCAGGACGGGGGTGCTATCCATCAGATGGGCACCGAATCCGTCACGCAGGTCCATGACAATACCTTCGAGGATAACCAAGGCAACGACGGTCCGGCCCACATCATGCAGTGGGAGGGGACGACGGCAGTAGAGAACAACACATTCCTGGGCGGGGCCACCACGAGTGCCGGGGGTTCCCAGACAACGGCGGTCCATTTCCTGGATGGCAGCCAGCGCTTCGTCAATAATTCGGTCCTCCAGAGTCCAGGTGCCGCCGTGATGGTGTACGGTGGCAGCGGTCACCTCATTCGCAACAATGTCGTCGTGGACACGGGCCTCGAAGGAATCATGGTCGCTGCCACTGCTAGCAATACGGTCATCGAAGGCAACCTCGTGCAGCGCACGGGGGTGGCAAGTCCATCCGACTTGAAACGGACGGCGGGCCTGAGAATCCACGGTCCTCAGACCCTCATCTACGAGAATGTCATCGGGTCGAATGACCTGGGCTCCGATGCAGTGTGTGCGGGTGATGGTACCATGGGTCCAGCCATCTGGCTAGGGCCGAGCGCCGACCGGACGATAATCGGATCGGCCACCCACGGCAACATCGTCACCTGCGCGCAGGTCCGCTGGGGTGACGGTATCAAGTTGACTGGTAGCGTGGAAGATACATTGGATGATGTAGTCATTCAAGGCAATCTTGTCGGCATCAATCCTGCTGGCGCCCGGCTGCCTGTGCTCGACTCGGGGTTGATTGCCGACTATACGCGTGGGTTGGTCATTGGCGGATATCTGGACGGGCAAGGTAACGTCATTGCAAATGTGGCGAACTTCAATGCCATCCACCTCCGCAGTTCCGCCGGTTCGGCCCTTCGTGGCAATGCATTGGGTACCGACTTGGCTGGTGGCGACCACGGGGCGGCGGGATGGGGCGTGCTCTTGACTGACGTGGAAGGCGCCACGGTCGGTGGGCCGGGCCCCGCGCATGCCAACTATATCGCTTGGAATGGAGCCGGAGCCATCGGCGTCCAAGGCAGTACGACCGCAGACCTACAGGGAAACATCCTACGCAACCATTCGGGTCTCTCCATCGATCTCTTCGGGGGTACAGAAGGTATGTGGGGCGAGACGGCGAACGACCCGGCCCCCGACGCAGACGAAGGCCCCAATGGACTACAGAACTATCCAGTAATCGAATCGGCCATCCAGAACTCGGGCGCCCTGGACCTGTCCGCTCGTCTAGACACGGGTTCTGGTGATTTCCGCATCGACTGGTATCTCGTGGATGCCTGCCACGCAAGTGGTCACGGGCCCGCCCACGTGCATCTGGGCTCGAGCCTCGTGGAGGCGGATGGTACCGGACAGACCACTGCGGCGCTCACGGTCGCCATCGACACGGACCCCGGCGGGTACGTCACGGCGACCGCCACGAATGTTACCCAGGGGGCGACGAGCGAGTTGTCGTCCTGTGCCGCGATTACGTTCCCTCCTGTGGCCATCATTGGTTCCCCAGATCCGCCCGAACGGGATGTCCTCGACGTTGGCTTAGATGGCGATCCCCATGCATCCGGTGAGTGGACCTTCCATTACTCGCGCGGAGCAAATCCATCCAATGCCGCGCTATGGGATTCGGAGATGGAGGCCCTGACCTTGACCCGCGTGGAGGGGAATCGAGGGGTCGCCATGATCAGTACGGTACCCATGGCCGCCAATGCATTCACGGCTGAATTCGACTTCCGAATGACGCCCCCGGTCGACGAGGAAACCTGGATCGGTGATGGGATGGTATTCACCTTCCATGCGGATTCCCGCCTCTTCACATACGACGGTGGTTCCACGCATGGATTCGAGGGCTCTGGCTACCGCGTGAACCTCGTCGGCTGGGGCTGTGGTGGTCACGGCCGCAACCATGTGGTAGTGACCCACCGTGATTGTTCCGGGACGACGCCTGCCTCCGCCGCCGGCGCCGCCACCCTCTACGATGGCAACTGGCACCACGCAACCATTCACTACGATGCAGGCCACGTCCAAGTCTTCATCGATGATGCAATCGTCGTGGACCACGTTGTCCCTGAACCCGTGGTCGAGGGTGATGCCTGGGGAATCGGTGCTGGAACCGGTGGTGCTTCGGCTGGCCATGAAATCCGTGGCCTCCGCGTGTTGGCCAGACACTCCGTGCCTGTCCTCCGCGACGTCTGGTTCCAGGATGCATCCTACGACATGGACGGTGAAGTCGTCGAGGTGGCTTGGGACTTCGGCGATGGCTACACTTCTCGAATGGCGGCGCCCGCTCACCGGTTCGAGACGACGGGGTCCCACATCGTCGAACTGACCGTTACGGACAACTATGGACTGCGGAATACCACCAGCATCGAAGTTATCGTCGACGAGCCCGATTCCGATGCAGATGGACTCACGGACCGTTTCGAGTGGTTTCACTGCAAGCCGCTTGACGCGCCGTCGCGCGGCCAACTCTTGTTCGAACACTTCACCATTCAAGAGCCGCAAGGAACCCCCGCCGCCACGTTGCTGGGCTCGCTGCCCGCCAACTGGTCGGCACAGGAACCCGACGGGGACGAGGCCGACGGCTTTGCCACGCGCATCACGGGATACCTCGACGTAGTCGAAGGAGGGGTATACCTGCTCACACTCGACTCCGACGACGGCGCACGACTCATCTTGGACGGACAAACGGTGATCCAGCGTTTCGTCGCCGAACCAGGCTCGGCTACCGCCGAGATTGAACTCGAGCCAGGGTTGCACGAGATCGAAATTCAACACCGCGATTCGGGTGGCGATGCATCAATCCAGTTCCTGTGGACGCCGCCTGGCGGGGTCTCCGCCGACGTGCCTGGCTACAATCTGCTGGCGCCGGACCAGGCCATTTGCCTCGATCACTTGTCCACAGATACGGATCGTGACGGCCTGGCCGACGCGGCTGAATTGATCTGGTCTGCGGACCCCTGGAACCCCGACACGGACGGTGATGGCCTCTGGGACGGCGTCGAGGTCGAGATTGGGACCAATCCGCTTGACATGGATTCAGATGACGACGGATTGACGGACGGAGCGGAGACTGGCGGTAGCCTTCCTCTAAGCGCCGACGACGGAACCGCCCTCTTCGTGGACTTCGAGGACCACGTTAACGACCGCTCCCAACATGCCCGGCATCCCACCCTCCTGGGCGGGGAGATTGTGCCGGGAATCTTTGGCTCAGCACTTTTCGTCCCTGGAACATCTGCACCACAGGGTCTTGACTGGTCTGCCCACGCTGACCACCTCACCCATCCGTACACGGTGGAGATGGTGCTCACGCCGGACCTCAAGGGTGGCTATCACAAACTGCTCAGCCACCTCGACAGTCATGACCATGGCTGGTACTACCACGGTAACCCGGCTGGCATCATGTCCTATCCGAACCAGGCATCTGGTCAACTAGCATCCGGTGAATTGCATTACTTGGCTTTCGTCTCCTTGGAGTCGGGCCGTCTTGCTCTGTATGGCCAGGGCACTCTTCTTGGTGAAACGACCACCTTCAGCCAAGCCGCCGACGCAATCTTCTTCCGGGACGATTCGGCCACTGCACGACGGGAATCTTTGGATGCAGTGGTGGAAGCACTCAGGGTTTCCGACTTCGCTCGTTCGGGCGACGACATTGCGGCCACGATGGGCGCGATTTCGCGGGCGGCGGTGGGTGGCTACGGTACTGACCCCCTCGACCCTGACACGGACGGCGATGGCATCAGCGATGGCAACGAGACACTGGCACGTTTCGATGACGGTTCCTCGTATCCCTTTGACCTGAACGCGACCGACCCGACGAGGGCCGACACGGATGGAGACGAGATTGCCGACCTCGATGAACTTCTGGGTATCCATAACCCATACAACGTCACTGGCGCGCCGGCCACGCTCGTCGACGGCACCTTTGTGGATGGTGGTCCCACCGACCCCACCATGAAGGACACGGACCTTGACGGTCTGGATGACGACGAGGAAGTCTTCGCCGTCGGCACGGACCCGCGCAACCAGGATACGGATGGGGATGGCTTGACTGACGGTGCCGAGGTCTCGGCGGAAACCTGTCTGAATCCCCTCGATGCCGACAGTGACGCGGACGGCGCGGACGACCTGGCTGACGTGGCGCCCTGTGACCCCGCCCCGTTGGCGGCCTTCGGGCGGACACCCGTCAACGAGACGGTCCTTGTCGGTCAACTCATGCAGGTCCATGACCTGTCAACCGACGACACCAGTATTACGTCGTGGGCATGGAACTTCTCGGGCGCTAACCAAACATGGGACCACTCGGGCCCACAGCCTCCAGATTGGTACGTGACTGGAGCAGGGAATGCCACGCTGGTCTTAGTTGTCCAGGATGCCGTTGGGCAGTCCAGTTCCGTGACGCACACTTGGAGCGTGCTCGATGCACCCCTGCAGGTGACCATCGTGGAATTGCCGGTCAACGATGGGGGTGACGGGGAAGTGCAGTTCTCCGCGGCCGGTGGTCCGGATGAGAAAGGCAAGTCGGATGACAAAGGCAAGCCTGACGATAAAGGCAAGCCCGATGACAAGGATAACGATCCCGGGAAACAGAAAGAGAAAGAGGAACGGGAAAAGAAGAAGAAAGAATTAGATGAAGGTGACAAAAAACATCCTGGGCGCGGGCGAGCCGAGTCCAGGGGTGAACCTGCCGCCGCCGGCAGTGCTGTCTTGTACCAGGCCACGGCGCTGGGGGGCACGTATCCATACAACATCAGTTGGCAACTTGACGGAACCCACGTGGGCAATGGTAGTGCCATTCAACTGAAGGTCAACGACGTCAAGAACCAGGCTGTTGTCGCTTCTGTAATCGACCACAATGGCACCCTTGCCAACTCCAGTATTACTCCGGTCGTGTACAACGAGACTGCCAAGTCCTTCCGCGGCGATGGGGCAGTGGACGTGGGCGGCGGAATTGCTCTCGGATACACTGCGCAAGATCCCAACGCCCAGGGCAATGTCACGGCGCGGGTCAGCAACGATCCCGACGGCCTCACAACGGGAGTTCCCCCTGTGGATCGACTGGACGCCGGGGTTGCAGCCGTACTGCGATATGTGGAGGTGCACCCGGGACCGGACCATGACCACGATAACCTCACACGAATTCGGCTGCAGATGCACTACGACTCCGCCGAACTTGAGAGTCTGGCCATCCACCCTGAGACACTAACATTCCTCTACTGGAACGGCGCCGCCTGGGTGCCCTTGACAAGTCCTGGCGATTATCCGAGTGGCACAGCGGACCGCTCCTTCGACCTGCACGTGTATGGACGCGGCGTCAACGTTGCCGACCAATACGTGTGGACTGATGTCAACCATACCAGCACCTACGCAGCTGGCGGTTCAGAAGAACCGCCCACACGACCCAGTACCAGTTCCGGCTCTGATGGCAGCTCCGAGGCCGCAGCACCCGAAGCGCCCGCGCCTGCCCCTGAGCCAGCCCCCGAGCCAGCGCCTGAACCTGAACCGGCGCCGGAACCCGAGCCCGCCCCCGCGCCTGAGCCGTCCCCGTCGCCCGTGCATGCAACCGCTCCCGGTGCCGCCGGGGCGGCTGGTGGTGGTGGCGGACGATCCATTTGGCCCGTTGCTGGCCCCATGATTCACATCTCTGGTGAGGTGGTCGACTCCGTTGGGCAGGCAACCGGTAATGTCACCGTCGGCATGACCGATTTACCCGCCGGTGGCGTGACCTATGTCCTCATCGACCAGAACGGCACCGAGCACGTCCTTGGCGTAGATTCCGGGACGGGCATTGCATGGAACAGTTCCGCGTACCCCGAAGGGTCGTACCGCATTGAAGCGCGCCAGTACAGTGGCGAATCATACGACGTGGCATCGACGGCGTACGTGGTGGTCCAGCGACCAAAGATGACCGTGGGGCAAGCAGCGGCGCTGGTCGCTGTGAGCACGGCAATCGTGGCGGGTGGCACCGCCGTGGGCTCCAGCATGGCTGGGCGAGCCGCCAGCACGGCGGCCCAGGCGGCGAAGGAATCGGCGATTGCACTCGGTGAAGACCACCTACAAGGTCAGAGTCGGCGAATCTTCGGAGCCCGACGCACCTGGAGCCCATCCAGTAAGGTGGCGGTCGTCATGACCGTAGCATTGGCGGCGATCTTCTTTGCCATCGAGGCGATGGATCGCTGGACCCTTGGAGACTTCCTGCAAGGGATGGTGGTAGCCGGCAGTGTCGCCGCCGTGTTCATCCCGGCAGCAATTGGCGCCGAATTCCTACTGGGTCGGCTGACCGGTGTGGCCACGAAGGTTCGCTTCCTGGGAAGTGGCGCCATCGCGCTGGCATTCTCCAGCATCGTGTTCCGCACGGCGTTCGGTTACCCGGCCTACGTGGACGAGGATGACAATGACCCCGACGACGACAGCGATGTCGCCAGCGCAGCGGACAACGACGACCACCATGTGGAAGGCATCCGGGCAGTCGCGGCGATGGCGTCCTTCGTCACCTTGGTCCTACCCTTCATCTGGGTGGGCCTGCGCTGGAATTATGAGATTGCCAGCGAGGCGATGGATGTGGGTCTGGTCGCTTTGGCCACGTCCGCGTTGCCATTTGCGCCCCTCCCCGGCAACGATATCTGGCGGTGGAGAAAGGCAGTCGCGCTCTTCGTCTCGGGTGGCAGCATGTACCTGTACATGGGACTCCAGTTGGCGTTCGTAGGCCCTGACGACGTGATGGCCATCGGCACCGTTGGGGCGGGTCTGTATGCCGTGACCGCGGCCTGGTTGTGGGCCCGTCATCAACCGGAGCCACCCGGATGGTACACTCGATTGGTGCACTGGTGGAGGGCCATGCGCTCCTGGATTACAGACGATAGCCCGGCTGCGGTCAACAAGACAGTCCATGCTATGGGTCGGGCGTCGGCAGCCAGCAGTCAAGCCACGGATCGGGCATTGACCGCCACTCAGGCAGGTATTGCGCGGGTCATCGGTGCCGGCGTGGGCGGCGCCCGGCGCATGGTCAAACGCAGTCGGTAGCATTTCAAGTCGTGTCCGAGGTGTCCATCCGATGCGTGCCAACTTCGCCGCGCTGGCCCTGCTGACACTGCTTGCCTTTACGCCTGGCGTGGCCGCGGCTACTATCAGCCTGGACGTCCAAGACCACGCATCAATTATGGCTCGCGGCGAGCGGCAGGAAATCCTGGTCGAGGCGTTCGCGGTGGACGTCCGCGAGGACACCTTGCTGCTGGCGCGCGTGGATGTCGGGGCCCCATGGAACGCCGACATCACGCCGGCTCAGATCGTCATCGGCGCCGGCGACACGCGGGTGTTCCAGGTGAATCTGACGTCGCCCATGCAGGCGGCAGATGATGCGGTGGTCCGTGTTTCCATTACCCTCGTAGAAGGTACGCAAAGTTCGGTTCAGGAGGTCAACATTCCCATCGAATGGGTGCCCGCAGGTCTAGTGATGGGCCGATGGGAGAACCCGCTTCCAGAGCCATTGGATGGCGTCTGGGGCGTCTTCTTGTTGACGGTGCTGGCCTGGATTGCCATTGGCGTGCTAGCAGCCTTGTTCCTCAACCCGTTCGTCAAGATAGCCGCCCGTCGCACTGAGACCGAACTGGACGACCGGATCGTGAAAATCGTCACACTTCCCACCTTTATTCTCATCACTGTTTTCGGCATCAAGCAAGCCCTGGAATCCTTCAGCCTGCCCGCCTGGTTCTTCTCGATTCTGGACGTGGTGTGGGGCGTCGTTCTCGCTGCGTCCCTCACATACATTGTATATCGCATCTGGAAGGAGGTCATCCTCGAGGTCGGGCGGCGCGTATCCGCCAAGACCGAGAACGAATTGGATGATGTGCTCTTCCCGGTCTTCGAGAAGATTGGTAGTGTCCTCATCCTGTTGGGAGGGCTGTTCTACATCGTCAACAGTTTCGGTGTGAACATGGCATACTTTGCGGCAGGAGGTGCTGCTGCCAGCCTCGTCATTGCGTTTGCCGCACAGGATACACTTGGCAATTTCTTTGCTGGCATCTTCATTTTGATGGATCGCCCGTTCCAAGTAGGCCACCGCGTAGAAATCCCCGAGGAAAACACATGGGGCAACGTAGTGGACATTGGGTTGCGTTCCACCCGCATTCAAACGCTTGACAATCGGACCATCATCGTTCCCAACAGCCTCATCGGCAACAACCGCGTCATCAATCACTCCTACCCCAACAGCACCTATCGCCTGCAAACCCACGTGGGG
>JBFJXU010000052.1:0-11591 GCA_041622975.1 Thermoplasmatota archaeon | reverse complement strand
GGGACGTCTTGACGATTGGTGCAAAACGCGCAAACTCCTCCGTCATCTGGGTAATGGAGTCGGTCTCCAGCATGGCGTCAACGTCAATCTCCTCTTGCGCCGATTTGGGTGTGAAGACATCCATCCACACGTTCCAGAACAGCCGCAGGCGGCTCCAGAAGCCCATGGCGCCAAAACCACGACGTAGGGTGATGCCGACGTCGCGGTCCATGAGAACCACTTCGGCGCCGATTTCATCTGCTACTTCGATGGCTCGAAGCATCTCGGCACCCGGGGCAACGCCTGTCTCGCGACCCATGCGTGCCTGCATGGAGGCGAGGTAGAGTTGCAAAAGAAACAGGTGCTGCTTCTTTTGCTTGATAATCTGGACGATGTCCGTGTTTTGCCAAGCATCTGGGTCGCGCAGGGCTTCGAAGCGCCGCTGATCCAGTTCCACGAGGACGCGGTCAGGCCGCCGCTCACGGATGGTGGCTTCCACCAGTTCGACACTCTTGGCCGAGATGTGCGCAGTGCCCACGACAATGACGCCGGGGCGGACCTCATCCAACAACGACCGGGCCGACCCGGGCGGCTTACTTGGCGGTTGTGGGTGCCTCGCCGGAGCCGGAGGCGGGGGCGCCCCGTTTATCAACGGTTCATTTGTCGCGCGCCCCATGGGAGCGATCATTGTCACCGGCATCCCTGGCGTTGGCAAGACCACCGTCATGGAAGCAGCCGCCGACAAGGCCGACGCGAAGATCGTCGTGTACGGCACCGAGATGTTCACCGTCGCCAGTGAAAAAGGCCTCGTGGAGCACCGCGACGACATGCGGCGCCTCGACCCCGACGTCCAGAAGGAAGTCCAAATGGCCGCCGCCGAGAAGATGGCTGCCATGGGTGACATCATCGTCGACACCCACTGCACCATCAAGACCCCCAAGGGCTACCTCCCTGGTCTCCCCGCCTGGGTCCTTGAGAAACTCAAACCCACCACCATCGTACTCGTCGAGGCCACGGCCGAGGAGATTGCTGGCCGCCGCGCCGGTGACGACACGCGCAACAGGGACGCAGACAGCCTAGACGCCATCGCGGAGCACCAGGAACAAAACCGTCGCTTTGCTGCCGCCTACTCCACCCTGACCGGAGCAACGGTCCACACAGTGTACAATCACGACAACAAGGTGGACGAAGCCATCCAGCAAATCCTCCCGGTGGTCTAAATGGCCAAAGCCGCCGAGGAGACCCCCAAGCGCCGAGGCAACTTCCTCACCATCCTGACGTTCGCGTTCGTCTTCCTCATTCTGTTCGACCAGAACCTCCGCGAAACCACGGGCCGCGTCGTGGGATTCGCCCTGGACCCACTCGTCGGCTTCGACGGCGCCTTCCCCGTCCTCACCATCATCCTTGCGGGTACGGTCATGGTCATCATGACCACCGTGCTTCGCCACTTCACCACCGACTGGCTCGACATGGCCAAGGTGCAGGCCTACATGCGTGCCTTCCAGAAGGAAATGGCCGAAGCCCGCAAGGAGAACAACACGTACAAGTTGAAGGTGCTCCAGGACAAGCAGACGGATGTCATGGCCATGCAGCAGAAAATGAGTGGCAAGCAACTCAAGACCATGCCCGCCACCATGATTCTAGTCATCCCCTTGTTTGCTTGGCTCTTCACCTTCGTGACCCGCCTCGACTACCGGTTCTACTCTACGCCATGGAACCCCACCGTAGACATGTTCGGAACAGAAGGCATCCTCTTTGGCTCTAGCCTCTTTCCTCACTGGATCCTCCTCTACATGGTGGTCAGCATCCCCTTCGGCGCCCTCGTTCAGAAGACGATGAAGTTCGTCTCCTGGAAGGAACGCTGGCAGAAGGAACACCCTGACGTCCATGAGTGAAGCCAAGGCGACCCACATCACTGTGGGGGGCCTACCCGGCACGGGGACCAGCACCCTGTGCCGGCTGCTCACCGAGCAAACGGGCCTGCCGTACACGTACGCGGGCCAGATTTTCCGGGATGAGGCCGGGCGCCGCGGCATGACGCTCGCAGAATTTGGGGCACTGTGCCAAAAGGACCCATCGGTTGACCAAGCCTTGGATGCCCGCCAAGTGGAACTACTTCGCGGGGAACCACTCGTCCTAGAAGGACGCCTGGCCGGTTGGTTGGCCCACCGTAACGACATCGCGGCCCACAAAATTTGGGTGACCTGCGACGACCAGGAGCGGATTCGCAGACTCGTTGAACGAGACGGTGGCGACGCCCATGAGCAAGCGGCCAACGCCACGGAACGAGAAGCCAGTGAAGCGGACCGCTACAAGCGCTACTACGGCATTGACCTCGCCGACCTGGCCATCTACGACCAAGTCCTGGATAGCACCCGCCAACGGCCCGAGGAACTCTTGGCCGCCGTCAAGGAGGCAATTGGATGGTGAACCCGTTCCTCGTGGCAGCCGGGGTGACCATTGCGCCGGCCATGGTTGCAATGTGGTATTACCTCAACCGGTACGAGGAATACTTCGACGACGCTCGGGTCTTCATCAGCCTCACGATTGGATTCTTTGCGGGCCTCGTGGCGACTGCCCTTGAATTGGTGCTATTCCCCTTCGGCAACCCGAACCTGGTGGAGGCCCTAGGACCCGGCACGGCAGCCATGCTGTTCATCGTCGGATACGCTTCGCTGGAATCCCTTGCCAAAGCAGTCGTGCTGGGCAGTCGCGGATACCGCAACCGCAAGGACACGCCCTACTACGGCGCCAGCCTCGGCCTTGGCTTCGGGGCCATGGCAAGTCTGCAACTCGTGGCCCTAAACTTGCGCGCTGCGGAGACCAGCGGCAATACGTACCAAGCCCTGCCATTTGCATCCATGGTCGCCCTGTTCATGGGCGGCGTCCTGGTGCATGGCGGTGCAGGCGTATGGATTGGCCGTGAAACCAGCGAGGGTCGCCTATGGCGCGGGGTTGCTATGGGCGCCGCTTGGCAGGCCCCTCTGCTTGCCTTGTACTGGTTGTTCTGGCCGAGCATTGGCCAAGGCAACGTGGTGCTTCTCGTACCGGGCTTGCTCTCAGTGGCATACGGCGTGTTCCTCCTTGGTTGGAGCCAATCCAAGGTGCTTGACCACGTGGTGCCGCCGGACGTACGGGCACGGCTCATGCGCGCCAAACGCCGCGAAGCCCGTCAATCCAACAAGCGATAGCTTCCGGTTCGCGGCTCAAACACAACGTCGGTTGCCAACATCCGAACCACTTCCTTCTCCGCACGCTGACGGGGAATACCCGCGCGGCCCATTGCCTCGACGTACTCGTCGTGGCTTGCTTCACCCATGAGCCGCGTGAGCCACAATGCCACGGCTTCTGCCTTGGCCGTGACGGCTCGAACGCCACTCGCCTTGGCCGCCGCCGCATCCAGTGGGTCGTCGTGACGAGCCGGCTGCGGCGTGGGTGGTGCGGGTGCGGACTCTCCCCAGACCATCTTGGCGCGGAATTCGCCTGCCGCGACGCGTGCTTCATTGGCGTCGTCACCGGCCCAGAGTCGCGTTCGCCGCTTGACTTCCGCGGCCTTGGTGCAATTTGGACACCGAACCTTGCCGGCGCGGGTCTCAATCACCCACGGCGTGCGGCAACCGGAACAAGCAATCACGGCGAAGCGCATGGATGGGCATCGGGACGCGCCGCAGTTTGCCTTGGCGCGGGGGTGAGTGGAACCACCGTCTCGGGCCGGGGCCCTTTTCACCCCGACCAAGGTGGGCGGCCTCATGAGCCAAGCCGTCACCACCGAGCAGGACTGGGCGACCGTCGCCGATGTCCTGGCGGGCAAGCACACGGGGCAGACCATTCGATTGCGTGGCTGGGTCCACCGGCAACGCAGCGGCGGCAAGATTGCCTTCGTGACCCTACGTGACGGGACCGGCGCGGTCCAATGCACCGTGAAGGGAGGCATCGCCGATGATGACTCCTTGGAGGCTGCCAAGAAAGCCCTCATCGAATCCTCCGTGAGCCTCCTAGAAGGCGACGTGGTTGAAGATGACCGTGCCCCGGGTGGCTATGAAGTCAAGGTGACGCGCTTCCAAGTCCACCAGTACAGCGCCGATTTCCCCCTGCGCGGTGAACAAGGCACCGAATTCGAATTGGACAACCGGCACCTGTGGCTCCGGTCCACGGAACTTTCCACGATTCTCCGCGTGAAGAGCCGCCTCTTGACGGCCATTCGGGAATTCTACAACGGCGAAGGATTCACGGAAGTTGACCCGTCCGTCATCACCACCAACGCCTGCGAAGGTGGCTCTACCCTATTCACGTTCGACTACTTCGGCCAGGAAGCATATCTGAGCCAATCGGCGCAGATGTACCTGGAAGGCTGCATCTTCGGCAACCCCAAAGTGTACTCCATCACCAACAGTTTCCGCGCCGAGAAATCGCGCACCAACAAACACCTCACCGAATTCCATCACCTCGAAGCAGAGGCCGCTTGGTGGACCAATGAAGACAACATGGCGCACCAGGAACGCCTCGTCACATACCTAGCCCATACCATCGCCAAGGACTGCGCCGACGAACTGCGCGCGCTGGGCCAAGAACCCGAACGCCTGCTGGCCATCCAACCACCATTCGAGCGCGTCCCCTACGACGAAGCGGTGCGCCGCCTCCAGGAACTTGGCTTCGACTTCCCCCACGGGGAAGACTTCGGCGCCCCCCACGAACATGCCCTCACGGAAGGCAACACCAACCCGATCTTCGTCACCGACTGGCCTGCCAACATCAAGGCGTTCTACATGCACCAAGACCCGGATGCCCCGGAGAAGGTCAAGTGCAGCGACCTGCTTGGCCCCGACGGCTTCGGTGAATTGATCGGTGGAAGCCAGCGCTCCGAGGACATTGAATGGATGAAGCGACGGCTCACGGAACAACACGCCCACGACGTAGAAACCGGGGAACTGCCCAAGGACGACGTCCTTGACTTGTCACCCTACGAGTGGTACTTCGACCTACGCCGTTACGGTAGCGTTCCCCACAGCGGCTTCGGCCTCGGCATCGAGCGCCTGCTGCGCTGGTTCACAGGCCAAGAGCACATCCGCGACATGCTCCCCTACCCGCGCACGCCGAATCGGGCGTACCCGTAATTCGTCTACACTCCTGCGATGGTGAATACCCCGTCGCCGGAGAGTGTCGTGGTAGAGAACAGGGGCTCGCCGTCGAACATGACGGTCGAACAATCGGCTGCGTCAATGAAGCCAGCAAACGAGGCGGGCCCGTAGTAGATTTCCACCTGCGGTGGTAAACCCGCGGCTGATGCAACCGCAACTCCGTAACCGTCGGGGCTGGCTGCCACGGTGCTGTGACTCGTCCCTGCGGGGCCAGGCAGAATGCCGGTTTCGCTGAGGTCGTACGCATTTACGCTCCAGTGGTCGCCACAATGGACGTGGAGGGCAAATTCGGCGGCGTAGATGTCACCTGCCAAGACTGGAACCCCATGAGCCGTAGTGGTCGATGGGGGGCCCAATGGAAACGGGACTGTGCTCATTTCAACGGCCTCGGCGAGCGTCATCGGCACCCCGCCGACGTTGACCAGGGCCTCCCTAGGGACCCGTGTCTCTTGGGTGACGAAGTCAAGCAACTCCGTCGTTGTGCTGCCATCGCCCTGGCTCGCCGGGCTAGATGCACCCGCGAAAGTAAGCGATGCAATCATGATGGACAGCGCCGCGGCCAGCGGAATTGGTTGCACGTCGGGCAATCGGGGGTCTCACCCTTCAACGCTTCGTTGGTGGCGCTTAGGCCAGCCGCCGGGCCGGGGAGACGCTTTTAGGTCCCTAATCAACCAGGTACGGGTTGCTCTCGGTGCGTTGGGTTTCCCCATCCTGTTGGCGCTCGATGCTCTCGAACAAAGCGCGGAAGTTGCCTTCGCCGAAGCCTTGCTCCCCGTGACGCTGGATGACTTCGTAGAAGAACGGACCTGCGGCCGCTTCGTCATACATGAGTGCGGCTTCCTGCATGAAGATCTGCAGCAGGTACCGGTTGTCGTTACCGTCCACGAGGATCTTCCGCTTGCGCAGGTCTTCGATGTCTTCGGCGAGGTTCTCCACGGCGCGTTCGGCGAGCCTTTCCGGGAGCATCTCGTAGTACGCGTCCGGGGTTTCCAGGAACTTGCAGCCTGCGTTGCGCATTTCGGGGATGACGTCCATGATTTTGCCGGTGGACAAGGCCACGTGTTGGACGCCGGGGCCGCCGTTGTCCTCAACGTATTTCTGAATCTGACTGCGGTAAAAGCCAGGGCGAAGGGGTTCATTGGTGGCGAACTTGACGTTGCTTTTAGGGTCCCGCATGACGATGGAGTTGAGGCCGCTGCCCCCGTCCATGTCCGGCTTGGAGTCCTTGGTATGGAATCGGATGTCCCAGAAATGCTCCCAACCCAGCACATCGCGGTACCAATTGACCAGGGAATGCATGTCCCGGGTGTTGCTGGTGATGTGGTCCATGTGGGTGAACCCATGGCGGTTGGTGGGGGCGTCAGGGTCGTAGGCCACAGCCGTCAATCGGCTGTCGATGGATGCCTCTTCGGCTTTCTCAACGAACCCGTATTCAACGTCGCCCAGGGGACTGGCAATGGTGAACCCGCAGCGGGTGCTGTCCCCCGTGGGTTCGTCAACGATGTTGGCGTTGCGCTCATCCAGGACCTTGAAAGCATGGTCCACGTCCTCCACGAGGAAGTTCACGTAACGGATGCCGTCTGGGTGGCTGCCGAGGAACTTCTTAGCATGGCATCCCGTAGAGTCGGCGTCCTCGGCGGGGGCGCTCACTTGGACGCGGGCGCGGGCGGCTTCGAACACGTAGGTGTTCTCTTGCGTGTCCGCGCGGTAGTCCTCGTTGCCCTTGGCGACCAGCCGAAAGTCCATCTTATCCTGGTAGAAGACGCGGCTGCGCTCGATGTCGTGAACAACGAAGTCGACGCTCTCGATGCGCTTGATGCCGAGGTTCTCCATGGCCATGGTCGACGCGACCACCAGCGGTACTTGAACGTTAGGCTCGTGGATGTTGCAAGGGAGGCCTTCAAGGACGCGAAAGCCATCTCATTTGATGGTCGATTGGCGCCGTATCGTGCCCGCTGTACTGGCTGCTCACGCCGCCCTGCAACTCCTGGATGCCTGGACGACGGTGAGTCTGCTGGGTCTAGGTGGCCAGGAAGCCAACCCCCTAGCAAGGGCCATGATGGCATCTTGGGGGTTAGATGGGTGGGTAGCGACCAAGATGATCTTAGCCGCCGGCGTCATGCTGGCGATACCCATGGTCGGTCGGCTCCAGGGCCCCGACCTCAACGCCACCGCGTGGACCATCACGGGCTTGACCCTGTTCATGGCGGTGGTGGTTCTCAACAACACCGTGCTGTTGCTAATTATCTAGTCCGCGGCGGGCCCGCCAGCAATCGGCAACCTCAACACCGCCTGACCCGGATGCGGCGTCATGCGCTTCATCGCGTACCAAGACGGCGCGTGGCAGTTCAAGGAGGGACTTTCCCGTGAGGAGGCCCGCGACTTGGCACTTGGGCCGACGCCCGTCTGGGTGCGCGCCGGCGGTACCCCAGCGGAGAACCTGGACAACCTAGCTGAATGGTTGGACCTGCAC
Source organism: Thermoplasmatota archaeon (assembly GCA_041622975.1). GTDB lineage: Archaea > Thermoplasmatota > E2 > JACPAO01 > JAHFTW01 > JBFJXH01. Next base: position 4,001 of record JBFJXU010000052.1, on the reverse strand, counting down.
CCTTTGGCGATTGAAGACGTGCGCAACCCCCGCCAACGCCCCAAGGTCGAAGACTACCCTGGGACCACCTTCATCGTGGTTCGTGTGCCGCGCGTGCATGAACACGACCTCGGCTGGGTCCAAGTGGGCATCTTCCTGGGTGAAGGGTTCCTGCTGACCGCCAGTGAAAGCCCTGTCCCGGAACTGGACCGGACCATGAAGCGCCTCCTGGCGGGGTCCATATGTCCGGATGGCCGCACGGACACGCTGCTCTACCACGTGCTGGATGCCGTTGTGGATTCGTATTTCCCGTTCATGGACCGATTGGAGGAAGGCCTTGACGGCGTGGAAGACCGCGCAATGGAAAGCGCCGACAGAGAGACATTCCAAGAGATTCGTCAATACAAGGACATCATTGCCCGCACGCGCAAAGTTGTCCCGCCCATGCGTGAAGCCATGTTGAGTCTGGAACGAGGCCGCCATCCGAACATCCACGAAGACCTGGCCCTCTACTTGCGAGACGTAAGTGACCACATGGTCCGCCTCGCCGAGCGTCTCGAACACATCAAAGAAGTCACCATCAACGTACGCGACGTCTGGAACGCGACGCTTGCCAACCAGCAAAACACGGTGATGAAGCGCCTAACCGTAGTGGCTGGCTTGCTCTTGTTCCCTGGCCTCGTCGCAGGACTAGGGGGCATGAACTTCGAAGCTGGGTTCCCGCAGTGGGGGTACTGGCAGGTAACCGGCGGCATCCTCAGTTTCATCGTGGTCGGGTTTGGCGTCTCCTGGTGGAAGAAGTGGCTGTGACGCGAGCCGATTTCGTTGGGGCGTCAAACGACAGTCCCAGGCTCCTTTTGTATGCAAGTCCATTGCGTAGTGGTATGCGCCCGTTCTTAGTCCTGGCTGCCATCGTACTGTTCTTGCCCCTGGCGACCGCTTGGCCGCAGGGCGGTGGCGGGGTGGCGCACTCGTACGTCACGGACGAAGAGATCCCGGAGACCTTGGCGTGGGCCAAGGAGATGCGGCTCCGGGGCGCGGCCATCCAGGGTGGCGTTTTGTTTGCCTCGTACGCGTCCGGGCACGAATCGGGTCGAGCCGTCGGTGCATACCAACTTCACGACGGCAAGGCGCTGTGGACCAATATCCTTGACAACACCACCGAGGACCCGTTCTATCGCGTGAGCAGCCCCGTTGAGGCGGACGGCGGCGTCTTCGTGGCGGACAACCACGGCCGGCTCTGGCGGCTGGATTCGTCGACGGGGTCCGTCGTATGGCAGGTCCAGATTACAGACGGAAAGACCTCCATGCACCCCGCCCGGCCCCATTTTGCGTCCGGGCAGATTATCGTCGCCATGGACGTCAACCCGGACGGGAAGCGCAGTGAGTTGACGCTGTTCTCCATTGACGCGCGGGACGGCTCCGTCGACTGGCAACGGCCCGAACCCTTGTTCCGAAGTGGCATCGCCAGTGACTCGAGTGCAATCTACTACACCAAGGGCAACGCCCTCGTGGCCCTCGACCACCAAGGCTCCGTGCGGTGGGAACTCCCCGTGACCCACGAACCGTACTCTTTCTCCTATGTCAGCCCGCCCGCGCTGCGGGACGGCGTCCTCTACGCGGTCATGGCGCATCAGTTCGACCAACCGGCGTCCCCACACCCGGATGAAGACGGCGATGGCCAGCCAGATGCCCAAGACCTGTGGTCCAGACTCCTGGCCATAGATGCGGCGGACGGCAACGTCAGGTGGCATCACGATTCGACTGGTACCATCCAAGCATGCTGCTGGGGTGCCAGCGGTCCCGGCCAATCCCCCAGCGTCAGCCACGAGCAGGTGGTGTTCGCCACGGGGCACAGCCTGGAAGCGGTTGGCTTGGGTGGCCAGGTGAAGTGGTCTACCCCGCTGCCTGGTTGGCCCCACTCGCCGCCTGTACAGGGGCAGTCTCAGATCATCGTGCCCATGCGCGACAACATCGACGACCAAGGCGAAGGCATCGTTGCCTTCACGCTCCGAGGCCAGAAGCAATGGCACATAGACGACATCAGCCCCCGATTCAATGGCGACGAGCCTGCCGCCAGTCAAGGCTACTACGCATTGTCTGCCAATGTGATGCGGCCCGGGGTGCCGTACAACAGTCTGGTGGTGCTTGGCCCAGATACGCAGCCGCCAATCTGGCCCCACTCTGCCGGCCTCTACTGGGACGAACACAGAGGTCAACGACCCGGCACATTGATCTGGTCAGATGCCACCGACATGGGCCTCGCGGGATACCGGGTGCAGTCCATTGTCCAAGGCGCCTGGGAGGACGTCGCCTTCGTGGACGCTATCGTGAACGTGCAGCCTTCCTGGCCCATCACCAAGTGGCGCCCCGATGCAGCCAATGCCTTCCGCGTCGTCGCCGTCGACGAAGCGGGCAACCCTAGCATCCCGTCTAACACCGTTCAACGCTACATCGCCGGCGACGGCCGCACGGACCCTCCGCCGCCACCCCCGCCGGAGCCCGAACCTGAACCGGAGCCAGTAAACCCACCGCCGGAGCCAGAAGAGCCGCACCCAGACCCCGTGGAGCCGGATCCCGAACGGCCCGGGTACGAAGGCATCGTGTTCGCTAGTGGCTCGCTGCGCATCGCTGATGCGGTCGATGGAAAGGTCGTGGTCATGGCCCGCTTGATGAACCCGTTCGCCCAGGATTACGCGGGATCCGTGAGCGTCGCCGTGGATGGGCGCATCGTCCACGAAGAAGACGTGTGGCTGGCGGCCGGCCGCTCGGAAGACTGGTCCGTCCGCTTAGATGCCGCGCCTGATGCCCAGATCGTACTGATGATGAATGACGGCGAACACTACGCCGGCGTAGCATCGACGGCGCTTCTTTGCTCTGAACAGGCCACCCGGGATGCCGTAGCAGAGCCCTTGGATTCGGGCTCCCAGGGGGTCGACTATGAACCCCGTGCCTCGACCCTCTACGTCCTGCGCGGCTCTGCCGCCGTTTCCCATGGCCCCGACGGATCGGCGCGGGTACACGCGACGCTCGTCAACCCCCACGAAGCGTCGGGCACCGCCACCATCTGGGTGTGGAATAACGGCCTCATGGTGCATGAGGAGGAGTTGACGCTCCAAGCAAACTCTGTTCACGGGTGGACCGGCCGACTCGACGTAGGCCTGCACGGCCCCGTCCTCGTCGGCACGGAGGGCCCCCATGCAGCCAGCCACCGGGACCTCGCGCCATTCGCCTGCGTGCCATCGGCCGGTCGAGACCGCGACCCCCAGCATGAACCGACGCATTACGAGGAGGGCCACGTAGCCACGCCGGGGCCCGCGGCGTCCGGCGTGCATATCGAAGCCGGTAGCCTGGGTATACAGCACACGGCGGCCGGCGAGGGTCGCATTTTCGTCGTGTTGGCCAACCTGGGCACACATGACGCCAGGGCCGATCTACGCATCCGCGTGGACGGTCACACGGCGGTCACGGAGTCGGTGACCATCCGGGCCGGTAGCGAGCAATTGTGGAAACGATCCGTGGAATTCCGCGACGGCTCCACCCTCGACGTGGAAGTGGTCGATTACCAAGGCAGTCAGGGCGACCCACGGTGGACGGGCCGGGTAGAGATCGGACTCGACAAGCAGGAGTCGCCCGACAATCCTCGACTCATCATGTCTGCCGGCCTCGTCAACATCGGCACGGTCGAAGCAGGCCAGTCGCGGACAATCCCCTTCCAGGTGACGGCATACACCCAAATGGCCCACGGGGTGCAGTTGCGTGTCCTCGACGATGCTGGCCTCGATGTGCGCGTCCTCACGCCGGCCGTCGACATTGAACCTGGGCAGACCATTGACTTCTACGTCCAGGTCACCGGCACCGCACTTGCCGAGAACGAGACCGCATTGGGCAGCGAGATCGTCGTCCAGGCAGTCTCCGGAAACGGTCGTAGCAACGTGGAAACCCTGACAGTTGTCAGCCACCAAGCCGGCTTCCTCGGCATCCCCTTCCTGGGTGTGCCGTTGGCTGCCGGTGCGGTCGCG
>JBFJXU010000051.1:0-11670 GCA_041622975.1 Thermoplasmatota archaeon | reverse complement strand
GTGGGACGTGGTCAACGAGCCCGCTGCGAACAAGGAGTTCGAATTGTATATCATTGGCTACGAGCGAGACCCGGCCACTGGTGATGAACGCCTGGCTCGAACGAGTCCCAACGAGATTCCCAACAGCATCACAATCACGGTCGGCGACGATGCCGATCCCCGCGTCCAGAGCGCCACCGCCCTGGACACCAACGCCGACGGGGCCTACGACGCTGTCGCGGTCACCTTTACAGAGCCGGTTCGCAAAAAGGGCCTGGACGCAAGTGTGACCAAGGGCTACTGGCGCCTAGGCGAAAAGGCAGTGCAGGCTCACGTCGTTGATGCCATCAGCCACGGCGACCGCGTCACGGCAGCGACACTGCGATTCCCAGAAGCCGCACCAGGAACCGGCACCCCACCCCAGTTAACATACACGGGGGGAGCCGGGGTCCGCGACTTCGCCGACCGCTTCATGCAGCCCGTCGGGCCAGCCGACATAGAGGAGATCGACGCCGCCGCGCCGCGAATTGCATCCGTGACAACGGTGGCTGATGGTACAGGGCGTATCAACGGCCTTGACGTCGTCTTCACGGAGCCAGTCAACACCCAGGGCCTGACCCCGGGCAACTGGACCATCCAAGGCTGCACTTGCGGACCAATCACCATCCACGACAGCGATCCTGCTGACACCATGGTCCGCCTTGCATTCCCCGCCACAGGGGACACGGGCACCCTGCCGTCGGTATTCCTGACAGCCGGCGCGGTCCGTGACCAGCAAGAAATTGCCAACGCTGCCCTGGCCGACGTGGGAGCCAAGGACGGGGCAAATCCACTCGTATTGCGCGTCGTGACGGTAGACGGGGGACCCCAGGGAGCAGATGGGCACCTAGATGCCCTCACAGTCACGTTCAGTGAGCCCGTATTCGTGGGCTCGTACAAGCCACTCGACTGGGCATCCGACGTCCAATTGGGTACGGCCAGCCCAGCCGGCTACGCGCGCGAGTTGACGCTCCCCATCCGAGATGCGGCATTCGACACGTCCACCACTCCAACGCTCTCGTTCCGCGGTTCAGGCCTCGTGGACTTAGCGGGCCACCAGGTACCCCAATTCCAGGTGACTGCACTGGATCGCGCCGCACCCGTGGTGCGCCTCCATGTGGTGGAAGAAGGCGACCGCGTCGTAACCGGCCAACTATCTGAACCCGCTTCCACGGTGACCGAGTACGTCAACAACAACCCCGGCGGCGCGACGGCTGTCCTGGCATCTGACGCTGCGGGTGTGCGCGTGACGCTTGATGCGCCAATTAGTCCCGACGACGTTGCAGCCGATGCGCTTCGCATTACCACATCAGACGGCACAAATTCGCTGACCCAGAGCCACTTGCTCCTCTCTGACCGCGCCTACTTGGCCGCGGTAACAGCCGATGTGGGCAGTCGTGAGATTCTGCTACGATTCACAGACGATGTCACAGGTATCTCGGGAACCCCCACACACAGGGACGTGAAACTCAGCGGGCTGCCCGCAGGGCAGCGTCTTGAATCTCAAACGGGCGCATTATGGACCCTCCACCTGACGGAACCGGTCACCGCATCTCAACTGCATGGGGCCACCGTCGAAGCCCGGGAGAACCGCCTCATCCGTGTGAGTGACGGGGCCGTGGTCCCACACCGCGCAATCCCTGTCCACGACCGCATTGCGCCAGCAGTTGCGCGAGCAATCACGGCTGACGATGACGGCGACGGTACGACGGACTCACTGACGATTCAGTTCACAGAGCCCCTCAACGGTGTGCTCCAGGCAAATGAATGGTCGATTCAGACCACAAACGGCACCCGGGCGCCCACGAGCATTGCCTGGGTAGAAGTCGATGGGCAGCGCAGCGCCGTGCGTTTGCAGCCGCCCACGGACCTGCCGGGGGACCTGCTGCCGCAATTCTGGTACAATGGCACCTCGCTCCGCGACACGTCGCCCAACGCCAACCCACTTGGCATGATTCGGGGCGCCGTGGCAGCCGACGGCGTCATCCCCGTGACGACGGCCACAATCAACCAACAGGTAGGTCCGAGTGGATGGATCTCCTGGCACCCAGTTGTGACCTTAGCGACCACTGAGAACCTTGCTGTTACTCGATACAAGGTGGACACGCCCGCGGGCCAAGGCCAATGGCGCATTTACGAAGAACCATTCATGATTAGTCACGAAGGCAACGTGACGGTGTGGTACGAGACAACGGATGTTTCCGGCAACGCCGAGACCCCGAAACGATTGCCATTGGCGATTGATACTCGTGCCCCTGAAGCGGTGGCCAACGCGCCGCGAGTCGCCCTCCTTCACGATGCCATCGTTATTTCCTGGCAGCCCACTCAGGATGTTTCTCCTGGCTCAGGCTTGAAGGGATACCAAGTGTGGGCCAACGGGGGACTCGTGACCACCGTTCCTGCAAGCGGCACACTGGCCAAGTTTACACCCGAATCCGATGGCCTGACCTGGTCCATTCGGATTCGCGCCCTCGACCACTCGGGCATCATCTCCCAGTTTTCGCCACCCAGCCGCAATATTACGTTCCACTTCGCTCATGGCGGCGACACAGCCGATTCAACTGCGCCAGAGACGAACGGCACCGGGCAACTTGACCTTGCCCAAGCCACGCAATCTGTCGGCGCATCCGTCCGCGTCGAAGCGACCCGGGATGGCACCAAGGTATCGTGGGACCCCTTGGCCGCTGGCACCGCCCCCATGGGCTTCCTGGTATGGAGGGATACAGGTAGCGGGCATCAATGCATGGCGGACGTTCCGTTCGGTGCATCTCAATTCATTGACGAGAACGCCCCCGTAGGCGCTCGGTACCTGGTTTCGCCCTACTTCGGCAAGACGCCCCTTGAAGGGCATGCCTCCGCCACGGGCACTTGTACCAATGACCTGAGGGCCTACAACGTTCCTGGATTCCAAGAGGCGCTGGTGCTGTCCTCTGGCGGCGTGAGCGTTGCTGACATCGGCGATGACTGGTCACCCATGTGGTGGACATTGGCCGGCCTCACCATCTTGGTGATCGTGGCCGCAGTAGTTGCAGTCGTCGTACGCAGCCGCTGGAGTGAGGACCAAGTGGAAGCGGCCCCGGTCGAGCGTCGACGTGAGCGCATCGCATGGGACCCCGCCGACAGGCAATCCTAGGCAGGCCGCCAGGGGAACAAGAAGTGGGTCCGGCCGGAATTGAACCGGCGATCTTCGCCATGTCAAGGCGACGTCATAGCCCCTAGACCACGGACCCAATGTGCAAGCGCAGAGCCCCCTGGGACCCTGGGCGCGAGGCGGCCCACTTGGGTGCTGTATATGAGGACTTTGCTCGGAGGAGAGTGTTCCCCAGTAGTTCTCGGACCTGGGGCTGAGCCCTCATGGATAAGGAGCCAGACGGCGAGTACCCACCATGGAATCCATGAGCCGCCAGGAATGCTTGGATTTACTCAGGTTCAGTAAGTTCGGCACCCTAGCATTGCAGAAGGACGGTGAAACGTACAACGTTCCCCTCTTTTTTGGGCTGGGTGACGATGCCTTGTTTTTCCAATGTCACCCGGGGGAGAAGGATGAATTCCTCAAGACCACGAAGAAAGCGTGCTTCGCCGTGTGTCACCTAGAGTCGGATGACATATGGGAAAGCGTCGTCTCGTTTGGATCCCTCGAGGTGCTTACCATCAACGATGAGATCAAGGAGGCGAAGGCGGCCCTTTTGCGGATTCCGTTCCCGCCCCTCGAAGGCAACTACCCGCACGGTACGCCCAAGCGTAGTGGCGGGCGGGTGTACTACTTGCGCATGGACCTGGAAGAAGTCACGGGTCGCAAGTCAACCTTCTACGAGCAGGGCACTCGCCGGCCAACCGAAAAGGCATCACGCGCCAAGGCGCCGGAGCGGCACCAGGGTGAACGACCGCGTCTCGAGCCGTCCAGTTGAGAACCTAGGATTCGTCGTAGTGCAAACCGTCCGAGTTGACCCAGTCAATGAGGTCGAGAGCAACCTCGCACGATTCGCTCACCTCGGGGTTGGGGTCCTGCAGGAATCGCCGGAGGACCTCGCGGCTCTCGGGGCTGCCAATGGCGCCAAGGGCCTCGGCGGCCTCGTGGCGCACCATGACATGTTCATTCTCATCCGAAAGGACTTGGGTGAGCACATCGTTGGCGTGGGGGTCGGCCATTTGCCCCATGACGTAGGCGATTTCGTGGCGCAGGAGGGCCGACGGGTCCTCGAAGGCTCGGGCAAGGGCATCCACGGCAGCAGGGCCACCAATGTTGCGTAAGGCAAACACGGCCCGCATGCGTTGGAACATGGGAGCACTCTTGTCCATGAGTTGCGCGGCCAGGCGCGTCACATCCGGATGGGATGACGCGGGCGCCGCCGGGGGTGCGGGGTCAATGCTAGTGTAGCCACTGGCATCCCGTTGTTCTTCGAGCCAAGCGGAGCGGTCCACGGCGGGGCCGACGAATTCGCGGTCTTATCGGTTGCGGGCGGGGCATGGCCTATAGGCCGGGAAGAAGGCAACTGTGAACAGCCCGCAGTGGCCTGCCTGGCGTGTGTGGCCTTTTCGCCGCCGCGCTGCGACGCGCCCCAGTGTGCCCAAGGGCATGTCCTTCCAGGCACGCGATGGCACGTGGGTGAGGAGCCGGCCCGAGATGCGCATCGCCAATTGGCTCAATCTGCACGGCATCGAGTACGAGTACGAGCCCTCAGTGGAGGGGATGCGCCCAGATTTCCAGGTGGTCGGGACCAGCATCCTCATCGAGTACTGGGGCGGGGCTGGCTTCCGAGACTACGCACAACGCATGGAGGCCAAGATAGCCAAGTACGAAGCGGCGGGCTACGATGTTGTGTCGCTCTTCTCAGTTCACTTGTGGGAACTGGACCGGGTTTTGGCCGACGAGATGAGTCGGCGCGGGCTCATCTAGGCCACGGTTGCCGCTAGTTGGCCTTGGCAACGGATGGCTTGGTCAGCCAGTGAACCAGGCTGGGCTGCGTCATGGCTGCAGGGACGTCAACGCCCATGAGGTCTAGGAGGGTCGGCGCCACGTTGCTGAGCGCGCCGCCTTCCTCGAGTCGGATATCTAGGTCTTGACCGAATGCGATGAGGGGGCTAGGGAGCATGCTGTGTTGGGTTAAGCGGTCGCCCCGGCCACCATCGGGGGCACGAGTACACATCTCCTCGCAGTTGCCGTGGTCGCTCGTGATGAGACCCACGAAACCACAAGCCTCAGCGGTTCGAACCACGCGGTCCAAGCAGTTATCGAGGAACTCGACGGCTTGGATTCCCGCTTCGAGGTTACCCGTATGGCCCACCATGTCCCCGTTGGGGTAGTTGACCACGATGAGGTCGTGACCCCCAGAGCCAATGGATTCCAGGATGTGGTCCGTGACGTCACCAGCCGACATCTCCGGCTGCAAGTAGTAGGTGGCAACCTTGGGGCTCGGAACGAGGATGCGGTCCTCCCCCGGGAACGGCTCCTCGCGGCCACCGTTGAGGAAATACGTCACGTGAGCGTACTTCTCCGTTTCAGAGATGCGAAGTTGCCGCAGGCCGAGGCGGCTCACGTGTTCCCCTAGGGTGTCCGTGGGCCGCTGTGGTGGGAAGGCCACTTTCACCCCGGGCCACGTGGGAAACTCGTCGTCGTACTGGGTCGTGCATACCCACAGGATGTCTGGGGCGTGGCCGCGGTCAAAGCCATCGAAGTCGGGTTGCTTGAAGGCACGTGTCATCTGGCGACTGCGGTCGGGGCGGAAGTTGAGCCAGACCACGGCGTCGCCACCCCGGATGCCACCGTCCTCGTCCAGCACCGTGGCACCCCAGAATTCGTCGTCTTCGTCGGCATCATGGCACTGGTCTAGCGCGTGTTCGATGGATTGGGCTTGGCGGCCCTTTCGTCGCCGGTACAGGTCGTATGCGTGTTGGACCCGCTCCCAGCGTTGGTCCCGATCCATGGCATAGTAACGGCCGACCAGGTCAGCAATGCGTCCGACGCCAGCGGCTTCGATTTGCTGTTGCAGGGTGGCTAGGAATTCGGGTGCACTGCGCGGTGCGGTGTCGCGGCCATCGCCGATGGGGTGCACGTACACGTCGCCGATGCCAGCGGCTGCAGCGGCTTGTAAAGCGGCGGCGAAGTGGGATTCGTGGGCGTGGACTCCTCCTGGGCCCAAAAGACCGATTAGGTGAAGCCTACTCTTCTTCGCTTTCACGTGCTCGAAAGCTTGCTGGAGGGCTTCGTTCGTGGCGTAGGTGCCGTCCTCGATGGCCTTGTTGATGCGCAGGAAGTCCTGGTAGACGACGCGGCCAGCGCCGATGTTCAAGTGCCCTACCTCGGAGTTGCCCATTTGTCCCGCCGGCAGTCCCACGTGGTGTTGGTTGTTGGCGATGTCCACGAGGGGGTTGTTGGCGCGCAGGCGGTCGAGGGTGGGCGTGTCAGCCAACGCTACGGCGTTGCAGGGGTGGTCGGGTTCCCCGAAGCCGAAGCCGTCGAGGATCACGAGGATTCCGGGGCGCACAGGCCCCGCGAGTCAAAAGGGGGTGTTAAAGGAAAGGAGAAGGGTGCGATGGGACGCTTAGTTGCGAGGCCCGTCGTAGTGGTAGGGGCAGGCGGGGCCACCCGGGATTGTGCCGGCTTCGTCGTTGTTGCCCGCATGGGGAGCCCGCGTGAACTCGTAGCAGACCTGGTACCCGTACACATGCACTTCTAGGTGGTCGAGACGCTCTTCCTCACTCTCGTGAGTGCAGTCGCGCTCGTCGTTGTCCCAACCGCTGCAGTAGTCATTCTCCGTGCAGGGGTCCTTCCAGACACTGATGGGGCCACTGCCAGGGTTGGTAGCAGTGTCAATGACACCACCGACCGGACCTTGCGTGGCAATCAGCACGACGCCACCAGCCAGCAACTGGACGTCTTGGATCGTGATGTCATCGGCTTCGGGGGCGCTGTCGGTTCCAACGTCAACTCCCCAGCTCCAACCGCCACCCTGCCCATTGGGGCCAGAGGGCATGCTGTGGGCATCCTCACCTTCGTGGCACTCGACACTGAACCCGATGTCCCTGGACTCGGTTTCATTGTGATCACCGAGGGCGGTCGGGGCCAATACCATGGTCAATGCGACGAAAGCCGTCACCACACTTTTCCACATGCTAAGGGGAACCACTCAGAGGATGTATTTGAAGACTGTTCTACAAGCGTAGGATGATAGGAGGGCCCGAGCCCTGTTTTCAGGCTTTGAGGTCCTCTTGGCGCCAGTGCTCGAAGACGTCCTTGATGCGGCCTTCTAGGTCCTGTTTGGCCGCGCGGACGACGGAGCGCACCTTGCGCAGATCCCCGTCGAGTTCCTGGAAGGGTTCACTGTCCGCCAAGTAGCCATTGACGACGTCAAGGGGATCTTGCCACTTGATGAGGTCCTTCACATCCTCCACTTTTTCTTCCAGCGCCTCGGCCACAAGGCCCGTCATGTCGGCGGCCATCTCGAGGTAAGAGGCAACCCACTCTTCGTCCGCGGGTTCCTCGTCAGGGAGTTCTTCGCCTGCTTGCTGCGCCTCGAAGGCCATGACCGTGTTGGTCAGTTGCTTCTTGGCATCCCGGAGTTTGCCCCTCCAGGTTTGCAGGACATTGTCCGCAACTGCTTCGGTGTCAGCTAGGAAGTTGTCCAGGGCCGTGATCTGGTTGTCCCACATGTAGAGGAGTTCCTCTTTGCCGACGGGGCGTTGGGCCAGTTCCATGGCATTCTGGAGGTGAGCCTGCGCCTGGCGGACCATCTCCTGCACGTTCATGCAGGATGCCAGTCAGGGACGCCTTTTCAATCCCGCGCTCAAGGTCGTCGCCTAAACCGCCCCGCAATCGGTGCCTGCTACGCGTAGATGCTGTGGGCAGTGGTCGCGTTGGAACGGGAGAGGTCGCCTGATTCGAAGCGCCGTACGGCCGCCAGGAAGTCTGCTTCGTTGATGGAGTCGCCGTCGCGGCGGACGGCGTGCATGCCGGCTTCCATGCAAATTGCCTGGACGTCTGCGCCGGTCAGCACAGGACCGAGGCGGTCCACAAGTGCCTCGAAGTCCACGTCATCGGCCAAGGCCATGCGCCGCGTATGAATATCGAAGATTTCCAGGATGCCTTCCCGAGTAGGGAGCGGTACACGGATGACCCGGTCGAAGCGGCCGGGCCGAGTAATGGCTGGGTCCAGGATGTCAGGCCGGTTGGTAGCGGCTAGGAAGCGCACATCGCCGCGGTCGCTGAAGCCATCCAGTTCGGCCAGTAGCTGCATTAACGTGCGTTCAACCTCGCGATTGCTACTGGCACCATCATCCGTGCGGCGGGCAGCAATGGCATCAATCTCATCGATGAAGACGATGGTGGGCGCCTTCTCGCGGGCCAGGTCAAAGACCTCGCGGACCTTCCGGGCACCCTCACCAATGAACTTCTGCACGAGTTCGCTGGCTACCAGTCGAATGAAAGTGGCCTGAGTGGCATGGGCGACGGCCTTGGCGATGACAGTCTTCCCTGTACCCGGCAACCCGGACAGCAGGACGCCCTTGGGGGCCTTGATGCCGAGGCGTGCGTATCGCTCCGGGTCCGTGAGCGGGTATTCCACAGCTTCGCGGACTTCCTGGAGGACCGCTTCCAAGCCCCCCAAGTCCTCGTACGTGACATCAGGGGCCTCGAGCACTTGGGCGGCCGTGACTTCTGCGTCGCGACTCGGAGGCAGGAGGCCGACAACTGTGAGGGAGTTCTGATTCAGACTGACGCGTGAGCCGACCGACAGTTCATCCCGGTCAACGAAGTCTGCAACAGGGACTACGAAGTTGGGGCCCGTGCTGCTCTTGATGACCGCACGGCCATCCTTGAGTAAATCGAGGATGCGCCCCACCACGAGCGGCGGGTGGCGAATCTTCTCCAGTTCCACGTTGAGGCGCTGGACCTCCTTGGTCATTGACTGGACTTCTTGGCGTAGGTGCTTAATCTCCTGTTGAGACCGGCGTTGCTTGCGCAACATCTCGTCCCGCTCGTCTGGCTCTCGCTCCGCGTGGACTGCAGGGTCCTCCTCGGTGACCTGGCTTTTGGGTGGAGTGGGCACGTTGCGCCAGTTCGGTTCATTAAGGGGAGGGCTTTAGGAGTTGCCGTCGGCCATGGAATGTGAAATGTGCGGCAGCAAAGTCGGGACGAGGCGCCACATGGTTGATGGCGTTGTCATGAACCTCGGCGCTTGCTGCTCCAAGTACGGAAAGCCCCTGGACCAACCCAACACGGCGGGCAACGTCGAACAGGGATTGCAGCGGCGTGCAGCCAGACAGCAATCCAAGAGTGTCTACACTGAAGACCAGTGGGACCTGGTCGAGAATTTTGGACGCGTGATTCGCCAAGCCCGGGAGAAAAAGAAGATCCCCAAGGACGTCTTAGGCGGCCGCGTGGCAGCCACGGTGCCTCAACTGAACCAGATCGAGGCCGGCACCCTACGCCCCAGTGACAAGGTGGCCAAGGCACTCGAACGGGAACTCGGCATCACCCTCCTCGAGAAAGCCGACAACTCCGCCATTCCGGCCCAGAAGAAATCGGATGGCAAGGGCCTGACCATTGGCGACTTGCTCAAGGACGCCATGGACAAGTAAGGATACCGAGCCTAATGGACGAAGCCGCTGTCATCGAAGCCATCCAGGCGGGTGGCATGGGCATCTTCCCCACGGAGACCCTGTGGAGCCTATCCTGCATGCCGGATGCCACGCCCGTATCCCGCCTGCGCATGGCAAAACAGCGACCAGTTTCCGTCCCCCTGGCGTTGGGAGTGCTGGAGGTGGCCGACGTGGTTGACCACGTTCGCTTGTCCGCCGGCGCAAGGCGGTTGGCTGAAGCCCTTCTACCCGGCCCCGTGAGCATCGTCGTAGACCGCACCAGTGACCGGTTCCAATCCCTAGCCCCCGACCGGACCAGCCTTAGTTTGCGCGTTCCAGACCATGAAATCGCGCGGCGCATCTTGGCCGCTACGGGGCCGCTGGTCATGACCAGTGCTAACGAACACGGAGCCCCCGACCCAATTACGCGCGACGACGTGATGACCGCCATGCCGGGTGTAGCCTGCGTCGGCGACCGGGTCCCTGGTACGGCATCCACGGTGGTGGATGCCACCGGCAGCGAGCCAGTTGTGCTGCGCCAGGGCGCCGTCGACGCAGCCACGATTCTGGCGGCTTGGCAAGGATCTGCTTGAGGTAGGTGCCGTTATGACGGAGGCCCGACTGGTCGGCCACGTGGCGGTCATCGATTCCCCCGAGACCCTCCAGAAATGGCGCGACGCCGGCCGCATTGGGCACTTGGCACTCCAACATGGAGCAACACTTTGCGAGCCCGGCACCCCCCTTACCGTAGTAGCAGGCGCAGTGGAGGCCTACATCAGGGACGCGGGCATGGAACCCGCATTCCCCTGCACCCTGAGCCTGAACGAATGCGCGGCGCACTTCACACCCACCCATGACGACGACGCCGTTCTGCAAGAAGGCGACCTCGTCAAATTGGACTGTGGAGCCAGCAACGACGGGGCATTATCAGACAACGCACTCACCGTTGAAGTGGGCCGCGGCGACACCGGCGAACACGCCGACTTGATTGCCACCGCCAGGGCCTGCCTCCAGGAGGCACTGTCGGTCATCGGGCCCAATGCCAACCTCGGCGACGTGGGCGCGGTCATCGAGCACACGGCCAAGGATCGGGGGTTCAAGACGATCCAGAATCTCACTGGCCACAGCCTAGAGACCTACAACCTCCACGCTGGACTGACTGTCCCTAACGTGGACATGAAGGTCCACCGCCGCCCCCGGATTGGCGACGTCCTCGCCGTCGAGCCCTTCGTCACCAACGGCTCCATCGGCCGGGTGGAGAATTCCGGCCCCGGGAACATCTACCACTTCCAGCGCAACGTGCCCCTGCGGATGCCTAGCCAAAAGCGGCTCCTTGGCCACATCGGTCGCGTCCACCCCCAGTTGCCGTTTGCTGAACGGTGGCTCACCGGCGTCATCGAGGACAAGAAACTGGGATTCAACCTCCTGCAACTGCAAAAGGGCCTGAGCCTGAAGCACTACCCCGCACTCTCCGAGGGCTCCGGCGGCATGGTGGCCCAATTCGAGGCCACCATCGTGGTCACAGAGGATGGGTGCGAAGTCTTGACGAAGGCGTAGCCAAGGAGAGACTTCGGACCTGGACTCCGGCGCCCCCCGCGGCACCGGACAAGGGGTGCGAAGTCTTGACGCAGGTGCAACGGACACCTTGCCCGTCGCCCAACGCTTATCCCGAACCCCTTTGTGGCGCGGCCCGTAGCCCATGCTCTTCAACGCCGCCGAGTTCGTAGAAGAGGCCGTCGCCGCGGCCCGTGACAAGATTGGGGACGCCCACGCCGTCATCGCCGTCAGTGGCGGTGTCGACTCATCCGTCGCCGCCGAAATTGTGAAGGAAGCCATTGGTGACCGTCTCCACGCCATCTACGTGGACACGGGTTTCATGCGCAAGGGAGAGTCCGAAGACGTGGAGGCCATGTACAAGCGCATGGGCCTCAACCTGACCGTGGTCCACGCCGCCGACGAGTACTTCGACGCCCTCGCTGGCGTCACCGAACCGGAACAAAAGCGGAAGGTCATCGGTGAGAAATTCATCCGCATCTTCGAGCGGGAAGCCAAGAAGACCGGCGCCAAGATCCTCGT
>JBFJXU010000050.1:0-11957 GCA_041622975.1 Thermoplasmatota archaeon | reverse complement strand
GCCAAGGAGAAGCACGCCCCCATCACGCCCGAAGAGCATCGGCGCGACATGGTGGCGGCCCTCAAGCCGGTCGACGTCGCAGTTCTGGGCCACCACGAAGACTACTACCAGATTGTCGAAGAAATGGAGCCCGATGTATTCGCCCTCGGCTTTGACCAATCCTACGATGAAGCCGATGTTCAAGCGGAATTCCGGCGCCGCGGCATCAATTGCCGCGTCGTCCGCCTACCCCGATTCCTAGGCGACCTCCAAGGCACAAGGAAAATCGTCGAGAAAATCGCCGAGCGCGCCGCCGATGCCACGTTGTACCAACAGGGAGACTAGCATGAGCCTGGACGAACTCACACAAGCCTGGATGGCCCGGCAACACCCCCCCGCCGCCGGCACCGCCGTGTACGGCATCGTTGACACAACCTTCGCTGTCGCGCGCCAAGGCGTGCGAGCCATCGACCAACTGCACCAACACGGCGTACCCGATGACCGCATCCAATTCACCACGGTGCCCGGCTTCAAGGACCTCGGCATCGCCGCCCGCCGACTCCTGGAAAATGGCTGCCACATCGTCATCGCGTGCGGCATGGCAGGTCCCGAGGATATCGACAAGCAATGCGCCCAAGACGCCAGCCTCGGCCTCCAACTTGCCATGCAGTCCACGGGCAAACCCATCCTCGAGGTCATCGTCCACATGGACGAGACCGAAGATCCCGCCGAATTGGTCGCCGTGGTGGACAACCGCGTGCGCGAACACGCCACCAACGCATACTGGATGATGGAAGCCCCCGGGGAACTCACCAGGCGCGCTGGCAGCGGCCAACGGCAAGGGTTCGACGACGTGGGCCCCGTCACGCCAGAGGCGTAGCCACAAATAGGAGGGCCTCGGTCAAGGAATCGGGGGCACCATGGACGAGGATGCACTTGAGGCCATGATCCGGCGTCAACGCCAAGCCGAGCAGAGCCACGACGAAGGTCCAAAGGCCAGGCTCGTGGAAGACAGCGAAGCGTTCGAAGTATACGAGCGACCACGCCGAGAACCAGAGCCAGAGGAGGAGGCTGCCGACATGCACGCCGCTAACGGCATGCAGGCCCGGCCCCCCAGCCACAACGCAGACTTCACGGAGTATCCCAGCCAGGCCACTCCTGAAGCCCAGGCAGCACCTCAGACGCCCCCGACCCACGAGAATCAACGGCATGACTTGACGGAAGCGAGTCACGCCAACCCCAACGCCGCCCCTGATGCATACACACCGCAGGCAACCCAAGGCGCGCAAGCCGCGCATGCCGCCGGCCACGCTGCAACCAGCAGCGTCCCCGCCGGCGACACGGTGCGCGTGGCAATTGTGCAAGCCGACTTCCATCCCGACGTCACGGACGCCATGGCCGATTGGGCCACCCGACGCGCCCCCAAGATTAACGCAGAAGTCGCCCACCACGTGCACGTGCCGGGTGCCTTCGATATTCCCCTGGCTGCACAGAAGATGGCCATGCGCGACGACGTGGACGCCGTTGTGACCATCGGATGCGTCATCCAAGGCGAGACCGCTCACGACGAAGTCATCACCCACGCCGTGGCCAAGCAACTCCTTGAGATTGCCTGTCAGACCGGCAAACCCGTTGCCCTCGGTATCAGTGGACCCCGCATGACGGCCGTGCAAGCAGAAGCCCGCATCGTGATGGGGCGCAACGCCATGGACGCCGCCGTAGCCCAAGCGCGGCTCACCGTCTGAACGCCCGAACGGTCAGTTCCTCGTAGAAGAACCGCTGGGCACGCTCTACTTCGCATTCGTATCCAGCCTCCGCCATGGCATCGGCCAGGGGCGCGGGATCACTGAGAGAAGAATGGACCACTAGCACCAGCCGCGGGGAAAGCGGCTGGATTTGTCGGGCGAAGCGAAGCACAACTTCATTGCCGTCAAGACCGCCATCGAAGGCCCAGTTGAGCGGCCCCGAGACCACGTCGTCGGGACCGGTCGGGAGGTACGGTGGATTGAAGGCAACCACGTCGAAGGGACCGCGGAGTCCAGCCGCGAGGTCCGCGACGACACCCTGGATGGCCAACTTGTTCTCACGTGCATTGGCCGTCGCCAAGTGCACGGCGTGGTGGTTGCGGTCGGTCGCGGTGACCTGGGCGCCGTTGCGCCCGGCAGTCATGGCGACGATGCCTGCACCGCACCCTACTTCGAGGAACCTGTCCCCTGCCCCGACGTGTTCCCCGACGGCCTTGGCGAGCAGCCACGTATCGTCGCTGGGCTCGTACACGTCGGGGTGGGTTGCGTACCAGAGCCCGTCCCATTCCATCAGGCGTCACCGAGGCGGCGCGTGAGTTGAGCGAAGACCTCGGGCGCAATTTCTTCCGGCCTCGCCGTGGCGATGTCCAATTCGTCTAGGACGGCACGGACCTCCTCGGCGCTTCGACCGGTTGCAGCGGGGAGGGTGTTGTGGAGCATCTTGCGCCGCTGAGCAAATGCGCCGTCGACGATGCGACGCCAAAGCGCTTCATCCGCCACCTCGAACGGCGGCGCCGCATGGGGTGTCAAGATGACGACGGTGCTACGGACCTTGGGCGGCGGGTCAAAAGCCCCCGGAGGAACATCACGCAGGCGTGCAACCGCGACGTGGCGCGCTGCGTGGACGGTGAGGCGGCCGTACTGTTTGGAGCCGGGTGACGCCAGGAGTCGATCAGCGAATTCCTTCTGGTACATGAGCACGGCTCGGCGCCAGGATGGAAGGAGGTCCAGGAAGCGGAAGGTGACGGGGCCTGACACTTGGTAGGGAAGGTTGCTGACGATTGCGTCGAAGGGACCCAAGGCCGCCAAGTCAGTCTTGAGCACGTCCCCGCGCACGACTTTGACGTTGGGGTGTTCGCGCTCAATGCCGTCGGCTAACTCCTCGTCGAGTTCAATTACGGTCAGCCGGCCGGCGCGGGCGGCGAGTCGGCCAGTCAGGACGCCAGGCCCCGGACCCACCTCAAGGACGTGGTCGCCGGGACCCACGTCAGCCGTGGCGATGATTTGGTCGGCGAGCCGACCATCCCGCAGGAAGTGTTGCCCGAGCCGCTGGCCCATCAGTAACGGCCGCGTGGGGGACCGCCGTGCCCGCCGCGGCCACCGTGGTGGGGTCCGCCGCGTCGCCGGTCCTCATCCTTTTGGGGTGGCCGGGCGAAGATATGGTACTTCTCCGTGTCATCGGAGAGTTCCTTGATGATGCGCTGGATGACCACCTTCTCAGGGTGCTGAATGTGCGCTCGCTCCTCAATATCCTTGAGGCTCTCGAACTTCTGCTTGCGGCGTTCTTCCACGATGTGCTCCACCGATTTCTTGCCAATACCTGGTAGGAGTTCGAGGGCGTGGAAGCGCATGCTGATGGCGGGCGCGTCGTTGAAGAACTTCACAAACCGGGCTTCATCGGCCTTGATGATGTCCTCGATGACGTACGGTAGTTCGCCGTGCGCGGAGGGGGTGAGTTCTTCGTACTTGACGCGGCCCCGAATCTTCTGGACAATAGAGCGTTGGTCTACGTCCTTGCCCACGTAGCAGCGGTCCCCGATGGTGAAACTCACGCCCTGCTTGGGCACGAGTTCAAACAGGGTGAATTGGGTCTCGCCAACGCCCAGCAAAGTAGGCTCGCGGCGGCTCGGGGGCGCGTCGGGGCGCCCGTCGGGCAAGAAGTCGAGGATGTGGACGTAGTCCTCCATTGAATCACGCTACGTAGTTGGCATCGACAACGTCAATGATGGCCTGAACTTGCTCATCAGTGAGGTCGACACGGCTCTTTTGGAAGATTGCGTGAACGTCATCGGGGTGGTGGGGAACGAGGTCCGCGATTCGAATGGCGAATTTCTCCTCGGCCTCGGGAACGGCCTCCATGACGCCCTTGACGATGGCCTTCGCGCCATCCACGTCAACGCGGGCGAAGCGGCGTGCGTGCTCCATGGCAATCTTCTGCTCGTAGGTGAGTTCCTCGCGGTTCTCTTGAGCAGTGGTCAGCATGTCCTTGACCTCAGCGAGGGTTACGAGACGACCGTCTTCGACGAGGTCGTCAAGGATAACATCCTCCATGCTCAGACCTGCTTGAGGTGTTCGGCGCGCACAACGAGGGTCTTGGGCTTGCCGCCGTGGTTGATCTTGACCACGAACGATTCGCCCTGCTTGCCTGCCACGACACCAGTCTGGCCTTGGAAGCGTTTGTGAGTCATGCCGTGGTGAACGGCAGGGTTGTTGACGATTGCCACGCTGCTGCCCTCGGCGAATTGGCGGAGCACCTTGTTGGGCGTGGGGTTACCACGGTCGCGGGGGCGCTTGCTGAATACACCACGGGTCTTGCTGCGGAGGCCTTTGGAACGGATGGGCATGGGATACTCCTGGGACCCACTGGGGGGTCCGCCGGGGACGGTAGGCGGCCAGGACCGGTAGTGGTTCTTAAGGATGACCCAAGCCAGGCCTGTCCGGCACTCCGGGGCTACGTTGCGGAAGGGGCGGACGGCGGGACTTCATCCAGGATGGCATACACGTCGAGTGCGTGTACGTGGCATGGGACGCCAAGGGCGGCGGCGACGCTTGGCTCCGTGCGGCCGTCGTCCCCGGACACGAGTTCCTTGATGTAGGCACCACTGTCGGCGTGGACCTGCAAACTGAATGTACCATCGTCGTGGAAATCCTCCAGGCGGATGACATGGATACGCCGCTCACGAATCTTGTCGGCCCGGCGATGCACGACCCGCTCAGGGGTCCGCTGCTGGAGAGTTACTCCTTCGAGGCCTGCGACCGCGGTTTCAACCTGCTCACGGGAGACCGGACTAGCCGGAGTGCAGTGGGCGAGGTATTGCTTGTCGTAGGCACCCGCCTTGATTGTGGCAACCTCTGCTTTCGGGACAAAGTGGAGTCCACGCACGGCGACACCCGTGGATTCGGTGGTGCCATTGATTGCGGCCTCGATTGCAGCAAGGTCCCCGGCCCGCTTGTGAGGCTGCTTGACCTCGAGGACGAACGGGCGTCCCGTGCCAAGCATGAGTGCATCAATATCCTCCCGGCCTGCACCGTGGAAACTGTAGGATGCCCCAGCAAAGACCGGCGCCATGACTTGACCGATTACATCCTCAACACTGGATTCGTACAGGACCCCTGCATCATCACACTTCCAGCACCCGCGCCCCTGGCATGTTTTGCAGGGCCAATGAGTCTGGGGGATGTCGCGGCGCAGTTTGTTGTATCGACCTTTGATGTAGACGCTTCGTGCGTCTACGCTGGCGGTCCAGAACCGCGTGTCCACGAGGAGGGCGACTTCGGGCTCCGCCAGGTCCAAGGTGGCCCCCGTGGCTTCCTCAATGAGCGGGGCAAGCAGTCGATTGGCCTCCGTGCGCACCGTGTCTTTGGGGCCCTCTTCGGTGATGTGGGGCTTCTCAATGGCCTCGCAGTCTGGGGGGAACAGGGCACCAATCTGGAATTTGCCAAATTCGTAGGGGCCCAGTGCTGACAAAGCCGCCTTGAGCCAATGTTCCGCATCCGCGAAGGCGCCTTCACACACAGGACAATCCTGCTCCGGCACGTCTGGATGGCCGACGTCGGCTGCGGCTTGTCGTTGCTCGTCGGCACCGCGCGCGCCCACGATGCGGCGGCCTCGGCAACGGCGGCACCAATTCTCCATGGCTGTCGGGACAGATGGTGCCGTTTCAGGTTTGGCCCCAGGCAGGGAATCTACGAGCGCGCCGTCGAGTTGGGCGGCTCGGCCCAGTGGGCAATTTTGCGTGCCACGCGTTGCCGGGCATCCTGAGTCATGTCCACGTCCTCTAGAAGTGCCAAGAATCGTGCCTTGTCACTGGGTCCCAGGACGCCGTCATGCAGCATGGTGTGTAGTCGTTGCAGGAGCCGGTACGGCAGTTCGTGGAAATCGTCTGCGAGTGTTTCCAACCGCGCCTGAGCAAGCGGGCGTTCCAGGGCATTTTCCACGACCACGAAGTGGCCCTCGGCAATGCGGCCACGAGCCAAGGATTGGTGCAGATCGGCCCGGATTTCTGCCAGGAGTTGTTCACGCATGGCCGAATCGGGGTTTGCTTCTGCCTGCTTCACGCGGGAGAGGTACCGGGTGAGGACGCGGCGCCGGAGCCGTACTGCTAGCAGACCGACCAAGGCGAACAAGACCGCCGCGGCGACCCCGGTAATGTCCCAGAAGGATTCCAGGCCGAATGGGGTTGCCCACACGCTGGTTGACTCCGTAAGCATGGTGAGCGTGACAGGTTCGCCGCTGACCTCGTCTGCCATGACGCCGACCCAGCCGGTGCCTTCGTTGCGGAACAGGACCGTGGCGGCCTTGATGTCAGACGCGTCAATGACGCCATCCGGGAAGCACTCAGGAACTGGGTACAAGATGAGATGACTCGAGGTCCCTTGCGCAGCACCACCCGGGGCGGCGTCGTTTGGTGTGCCAGAACTGATGACAGATTCAATCTCAATGCGCAGTAGGTCTCGCGGGTCACCCGGCGCGTCGGCGAAGACTAGGTTGTCAACGGCGCAGAATGACTGCGGCAGGGCATCGCGTTCCTTGACGACTGCAGCCATGTGGCTGCCAGTGGGAGCATCAAAGGCCATGACGTATGCCATTGCATCGTACCCGGTTGGAACTGTCAGGCCTCCCGACAAGTCATCCAGGCCCAATTGTACCTCGAAGCCATCAAGGCGTGGAGAAACGGCTGCCGATGTCAAATCGAGATGTTGCAGGTTCGATGAGGCGGCCTGCGTAACGATGGCGTTGACGACGCCGGCGTCCACGTCGCCAGTCGGGTCGGTCCAGTGGTGCAGGCGGGCGGCAACGAACGGTGCAGGAGGTGAATCCATGACCACTGGCCGCACGTACGCGAAGTCGCCTCCGACGATACTCCGACTGTTGGCGGAAACTGCACCACTACCCGTTTCGAATTCGTCGAATGCGGTACTGAAGACGGCAACACTGTGGAGAACATCACCGTCACCTGGGTTGCCGAGACTGCTTCGCGGGACCGAGAACAGCAAGCGGTCTCCGTCAAGCGTGGCGGGGAGGCGATCCGCCGTCCACTCACAGCCGCCGGAGCCAACCGTGCAAATGTTGAGCATGCCACGGTAATCTCCGTCGTAACCCGAAACAGTCGCGTAAGCAATGCGCTCGTTCCAGATGATTTGCGTGTTGATGTTCACTTCGTGGCGTGCCGTGGGAAAGCCCGGGGCCTCAATTGCAAGGTACAGGGCATCGGCGGCGGGGACCGCCTCCACGATTCCAATGTCGACGCCAGGCACCTGTTCTGGCCCGAAGGCTACGACTGCATCCAGCACGCCCGTGGACTCCGCCTCGTAGCCCCCGGCGCCTCGAATGAGTGCTCCCGGCGACGGTCGGCTCGTCCAGTCGTAGAAGTGCATACCCCAATCGCGGTGGTTAATGAGCCAGTAGGACCCTGGCGTGGCCGCGCCACCGATGCCGGCGTGCAAGCCACGGCCTTCATTGACCCCTCGCACTACTGATACCAAGCCCTGGGGATCTTCCACCTCAAGCAAGTCGTCTGTGAGGTAGTCCCATGGAATGTGGAACGTGACTTTGCCAGGGGCGCCGGGCTCGAACGTGAACCCAACCGGGTGCATACAGAAAATTGGGCACTCGCCGTGGTCTGTGTACAGCATGGCGCGCACCGAGTCGGCTGGGCCAAAGATGAAGGCCCGCGCCGATGCAACCGAATCACCGCCAGCCCCGTCCCAGTTCACCTGGATGGTCACCACATCACCCTGCGATTGGTCGGCTAAGCCATCCAGTTGCGCATGAACTTCCGCCAATTCCACGTGGATGCGTAGGGCATCGTCATCCGATGCGAACTCCAGGCCCAGCAGGTCCATGGTGGCATCTGCGGTTCCCGTGCCGGCAGTCAACGTGTCGCCATACGTCACGGCACCACGCATCTGATGGGGGTGCCACGCTGCCGTGTCGCCTGCGGGGTCAGTCGCCGATTGGGCGGCAACTGGGGCAACGATGAGCAGGGCTGCCACCAACAGCACGTAGCGCATGCGCGGCAACGGTGCTTGCCTGTATTTCTGGATTTGCTCAGTGGCAGCGCCGTCGGATCCGGCAGCCACGCTGGGTCAAGCGCCAGCGGGGTGGCCTGCGGCAAGGATATCTGGTGCGCAACGCGGCGGCTTGGCCAACTCGTAGCGCTTCAGAGGCCTAGGTCGCTTTTGACGAGGGGAATGATGTCTGTGGGGAAGTCCACGACTTTGACGCCGGCGGCCTTGAAGGCGTTGAGTTTGCTCTCAGCAGTGCCCACACCTTTTTCGACGAGGGCACCGGCGTGTCCCATCTTCTTGCCTTCGGGGGCACTGCGACCAGCCACAAACGCGTAGATGGGCTTCTTGTCCGTAAGGCCCACTTCTTGGATGTATGCGGCGGCTTCTTCCTCAGCGCCGCCGCCGATCTCCCCGACCAGCACGATGGCCTTGGTTTCATCGTCCGTCTCGAACATCTTGACCGCATCCAGCAGCGTAGTACCGGGGATGGGGTCGCCGCCGAGGCCGAGGACCGTGGTTTGACCAATGCCTTCATCGCTCAGGGCACCCACAATCTCGTACGTCAGGGTGCCTGATTTGCTGGCCACGGCAACGGGGCCGCCGGGCTTGAAGATCTGACCAGGCAGAATGCCCACCTTGGCAACACCTGCAGTGCAAGCACCGGGACAGTTGGGGCCAATGAGGGTGACGCCGTGCTTCTTGGCGTAGTTGACGAAATGGGCGGCGTCATGCACGGGGATGTGCTCCGTGATGACGACGACGGATTCCATGCCAGCGTCGACGGCTTCGATGACGGCGGCCTTGGCGAACTTGGCAGGCACGAAGATGAGGCTCACGTTGCAGCCGGTGGCGTCCCTGGCCTCGGCGACGCTGTTGAACACGGGGACGCCGTGGACTTCTTGGCCACCCTTGCCGGGTGTCACGCCTGCTACCACGTAGTCGCCATATTCCTGCATTTGGCTAATGTGGAATTGTCCAACGGAGCCGGTGGCACCTTGCACGACAATCTTGGAGTCTTGGTTCAGGACTACACTCATGCAACGACCTCCTTGGCAAGGGGCATGTCTTTGGCCATGTCGGTGGCCAACTGGGCGGCTTCTTGCAGGGTATCAGCAACTTTGAAGCCGTACTTCTCCAAGATGACCTTCGCTTCCGCTTCCTTGGTGCCCTTGATGCGGGTGATAATGGGGAAGTCAACGCCTTCGTGGTCGATGACCTTGACGAGGCCTTCCGCGACCACGTCACAGCGCGTGATGCCGCCGAATAGATTCAGGAGCATGACGCCGGGGTTGGATTTCTTCATCAGGCGGACGGCCTCAGCCACCTTCTCGGGGTCGGTGGCGCCAGACAAGTCGAGGAACGTGCGGGGCTTGCCGCCGTAGTGGGTGAGTGC
This sequence comes from Thermoplasmatota archaeon, assembly GCA_041622975.1. Classification (GTDB taxonomy): domain Archaea; phylum Thermoplasmatota; class E2; order JACPAO01; family JAHFTW01; genus JBFJXH01. Next base: position 2,549 of record JBFJXU010000050.1, on the reverse strand, counting down.
ATCCAGGGTGGCCATGGTGAGCCCTGCACCGTTTGCAATGACACCGATGTTGCCATCCAATTCAATGAGGGCCACGCCGTGGTTGCGGGCTTCCTGCTCCAGGTCCGTGAGGCTCTGGTCACGTTGGTCGAATTCGGGGTGCCGAAAGAGTGCCGAATCGTTGATGGTCACCTTGGAGTCGGCCGCGACAATGGCACCATCCGTGGTCTTGGCCATCGGGTTCACTTCGACCAATTCGGCGTCCATTTCGACGAACATCTTGTAGAGGCTCTCCATGAGTCCCTTGACGCCAGCCTTTGTTTCATCGTCGAATGTGGTCTTGGCGAACGCGGCTTCCGCGTGGGCATCCGTGAAGCCTTCCAGGGGGTCAATGGAGATCTTGGCGAGGCGCGCTTCGGGTACGCTCTCGATGTCCATGCCACCATCTTGGCTGAAGATCATCATGTAACCGCGGGCGTTGCGGTCAATGAGGAAGGAGCAGTAGTATTCCTCGGCGAAGTCGAGCATCTGGGCGACCATAACTTGGTGGGCTACGTGTCCCTTGATGTCCATCCCGAGAATTGCCTGGACATGTCCCTTGAGTTCGTCCTCGTTGTGGGCGAACTTGACGCCGCCCGCTTTGCCGCGGCCACCCACGAGGACCTGGGCTTTCACGACTACAGGGTACGTGACGTCACCCAGGCGCTCATCTAGGTCGCCAATGGATTCGACGACGAAACCCTTTGCACAGGGTACGCCGAAGCGTTCGTAGAGGTCTCGACCCTGGTATTCATACAGGTCCATGGCGGCGGCCACATGGGTTTCGCTGATAAGGGGCGCGGGCGGCGCAGTCGCCTGCGGCCGGATGCCGACGCTCCAAAGGGGGGCGCGAAGCGAAACCGTGGCGGCCGAGAGGGAGCGTAGCAAGCGGCGCTGGTGGGGCGGAGGCCCCGCCGCAATGCGTGGCGGGGCGGTGGCCTGGCAGGGCCGAACCAGAACCCGGTGCTTCAAGTAGTCCCAGTGTAGATGCGTGTCTATGGCTGCGCCAGTCCCTCATGTGGAACGCACGCCTTGGGGCATCGTCGCTTTGGTGCTCGGTATCGTCGGTCTCGGCGGCATCGGCACCATCATTGGCGGCGTGCTTGACAAGAGCAACACGGTACGGGATGTCATCATCGGCGTCCTGCAGCTCGTCATCCCCGTCGTGGGATGGATTTGGGGCCTCGTTTGGGGCATCCTCATCTTCATGGACAGTTCCTAGGACGTCCAGACGAGCGCCTTTTCCATTTGCTCCCCTTTCCCCTTTTGTGGCCGAAGTGCGCCGTAGCCTAATCATCTCTCCGCGGTGGTCAATGCCTTTGGCGATTCTGAACGTGGTTCCAATACCGGGTGTGGGAGCCATGATGGCAGGCTGGCGCAACCCCCACACCAGCCTCCGATGGCGTGGCCTCGCTCAGTTTCTGCTAGTCGTTTTCGGGTCATGGCCCCTCATCATACCCGGAGTGGCCGGGTTCTTGTGGGCCATATACGATGCATGGTGGATGTATGACGCACCGCGCTTGGCGCCGCCTCAAACGGACTCTTGACGAGCCCCCAAGACTGAATCCATGAACTCCCCCCGAAGGGGCTTGGCCAGGATTGTAACGTGCGGGAAATCTTGCGCCAGCCGGGCCTTGTCCGGGGGCGTTGCCGCAAATGCGGCCAAACGCTGTACGCCTGCGTTGCGCAGGCCGTCGAGCACCTCGAATCCGTCGATTCCGGGGAGATGGAGATCCACGAAAGCCGCATCAAATGGGTTGGCGTTCACCATTTCCAAGGCCTCCTCCCCCGTAGCGGCCACGTCCAGGTGAACGTGGCAACCATCTTCCTCGAGCATCAGGCGTGACAGTTGCGCATCAATGGGGTTGTCTTCCACAAGGAGGACTTTTGCTTCTGCCACATTCCTGGAATCAGCGTCCACACATTAAGCCATAGGGATTGGCTTCCACTTCGGCAACTGTCGGGGACCATCCCTCAACGTTCATCAAGGGCGACGCCCACTGGAACGTCGTTGAAGACCCTCATCCTCTACGTGGACCGGGACGACGACCTTGGCCGCAAGGCAGACGTCGTGACCCCCATCATCGGCCGGCGCCGCATCGTAGAGGCAGCCAACGCCTTGGGCGTGGCCGACCCCGAGGATAGCGACACCAACGCTCTATTTGCGGCTGCTCGTCTGTTTGACAAGGAGAACCACCGTGTGCGCGACTCGGGGGACCAAGTGGAGGTGGCAGCGCTGGCTGGCCACCATCGCGTCGGCCTCCGGAGTGACCGCATCATCGCCGCCCAGTTTGCCGAAGTGATGGAGCAGACTCAAGCAGACGAGGTCATCCTTGTCACCGACGGAGCCGAGGACGAACAGATTCTACCAATTCTGCAGTCCCGTGCGCCCGTTAGCCATGTCCACCGTAGCGTGGTCAAGCAGGCGCCACGGTTGGAGGGTTTCTATTACACACTTACCAGGATGCTTGACGACGACAAAATCGCCAAGCGATTCGTGGTCCCCCTCGCCTTGGTCATGCTCGTTTGGG
>JBFJXU010000049.1:0-12029 GCA_041622975.1 Thermoplasmatota archaeon | reverse complement strand
GTATCCCTTCCATTCGTCGCCGTCGGATAGGCCGTCGCCCCAGCGGACGGCGGCGGTGGCGCCGGAGACGTCGCTCCAGGGCTGCGAGGACTTGTACTTGGAGGGTCCGGGGTCGCTGTCGGCCCGGGCCGGGTGTGTGTCCGTGCCGCCGTCAAATGGGCCCATGAAGTCTGGGTCCTGGCACTGTTCGATGTTGGTGTGCAGGGCCTCCTGGCAGTCGGTCAAGCCATCCCCATCTGTATCGGCAGAGCGTGGGTCGGTCTTGAGGAACACTTCGTCGAAGTCGTCGATGCCATCGCCATCTGTGTCCGCCTTGCGGGGATCGCTGTCAACGATGCGCGATTCCCGGGCGGTCATTGTCTCCACGAAAATGACGGTGCCTTGGCGTTCGGTGCTGTCCGTTAGGCCGTCCATATCGGTGTCTGCGGGTCCGCTGCACCCGACGAGGGCGAGGGCGGCAACGAGGCATATCGCGATTCCTGCACGCACGCAGCAGCCAAGCCTGCTGGTCCATTAGAGGCTATTCGTCAGGCTGCTTGAGTGGCGTGGCCTCGACCCGGACCACGTGGGGGCGCCGCCGGAGTGCCAGCCAAGCGGCAAGGCTGGCGAGAATGAAAGCCCCGATGGCCGTGTCGAGGCTGCTGATCCACGGGAAGAATGGGCTCAGCGTGGGTACGCCTTCGCTGGCCCCCGCCGCGCCCGACGGGCTGAACGTGTTGTTCGCCGTATCGAGCCACAGCGTGAAGCGTACGTGCAGGTTGGTGATGCTGAAGGGCCACAAGGGCACAACACCTCCTTGGAACAGGTCGAGTGCCAAGTGGCTGGCAAGGTAATACGCACTCAGGGTCAGGCCGCCGGGCCATCCCGGGCGACTCAGGAATTCGCGCCAGTCGGCCGAAGGGTCGCGTCGGCGCCACAACAAAATGGCGGCCGCCAGGAGGCCCAATGGCATCAGGATGCTGTGGGTCGCCGCCCGGTGCACGGATTGAATGGCGTAGTCAAGGTCCGCAAGCCAAACCACCGGTGCCACGAGGATGACCTGTCGTTTCTCGTGGGGCAGGATGGCCAAGCCCAGGAGGAGTGGAATGACGAGGTGGGGGAGCCAGGAGGCCACGGCCGGGGAGGCCGCGCCCCGCTTATGCCGTTATTCCTCTTCTTCCACCAACAGGCCGAGTTCCTGCAAACGCGCATGACTTCGCTCAGTAGCAAAGTCCGGGTGATTGAAGCGTTTCAAGGCACGGGTGAAGACTCCTAGGATGGCGTGCAATTCACTGTCGTCGGGTTGGCTTCGTCCCACCACTTTACGCCAGAGGCCTTGCGCTGATTCACGGACCCAGGGCTTCTCGTGGGTGACTTCCGTCAAGGCGTCGAAAGCCTCGTGCAGAACCCGGATGGTGTCAGGGTTGAGCGTCCGCTCGGGTGTGCGGCTCTCGGCTCCGGCGCGGAACAATTCGTAGCACACCAACGTCACCGCATGGGCCAGGTTCAGGCTCGAGTAGTCGGCCGTGGGGATGGTGACCAATTGGTCGAGGGCGTTCACTTCGTCGGCGGTTAACCCCGAGTCCTCCCGGCCGAAGACAACACCGATGGTCGTATCGGTCTGGCCCAGGTTGGCCACCCAGTCACGCACATCATCTGGTTTGCGCAGGAAACGTGTGCTGGCTTTTGTCGTCCGCGCCGTGGTGCCGACGCTCAGGCCAATATCGGCGATGGCGGCTTCCAGGGTGCCATACACTTTGGCTTGCTCCAAGAGGTGGCGGGCATGCTTGGCTCGCGCCATGGCTTCGCCTTCCTTGACGTCGCAGCGCGGGGCTACAAACCGAAGTTCCTCCACGCCAAAGTTGGCGGCGCCTCGAGCAACTGCTCCCACGTTGCCGGGGTGGCTTGTGCCCACGAGGATGACCACGGGTGGCCGGGGTCCAGTACTGCTTGCGTTTGCTGCTTCCTGGCGGCTGTGGTCAGACGAGCCCTGGCCCATGGCCGCCGGCAGGTGGGGTGCTTCTTAGCCCTGCTCCACGCGGGCCAAGTCGCCGGTCCGGGCATTGACTGCCGCTTCCAATGAATCGTCCCCGCGCTCCATCTCCAAGTACCAGTGCGGGCCATCGAGCCCGTAATCCAAGTCCATCAGTGCCCACCGAACCATGATTCCGTCGTCATTGGCGCCCCTGAATGCCTTCACGCGGTTGCTCGCCGCCACCGTGGTCCAGGCACCATCCGAATCGACCTGAACATCACGAAGCGGACTGGTGGCAGGAGGTGACGCGGCCGTGATGCGTTCGTTGCCATGCACCCAGGTGTCCTCCACTAGGCCGACGGCCCACGCGGTGGATGTGCCATCGAGCGGACCATCGTCGGAAAGGTTCCATGGCAATTGGTGCCCTGAGAGGTTTCCACCTTCCGCCCCAAACACCACGAGGATTTCTTCTTGGCTGGCCCAAGCCTGCCATGCCTGCAGCCCAGTCAGCGGGGCCGGGTCGTCGGCGCCGCCGGGCCCTGAACAACCCGCCAACAGGAACGCAGCCACGATGGCCACTGGTATTACCGTCCACGTGTGCACGGTGCTGCCAGCCCCGAAGCCGCTTTGAACCGATTGGCCGCCTGCAGAGCATGGATGAACCTCAGGGTGCCAAGACCGGGACCACCACCCTTGCACTGACGTGCAAGGACGGTATTGTCATGGCAACAGAGCGCCGAGCCACCCTGGGCCGACTTATTGGGCATAGGGAAACCCAGAAGATGTTCAACGTGGGCAACCACATGGCCGTGACAACTGCCGGCTTGGTCGGAGATGCGCAACAACTGGTGCGCATCCTAGAGGCTGAGGCCAACTTGTACCGCTTCCGCCGCGAGCGCCCCATGCCCGTCAAGGCCGCTGCCACCATGCTGGGCAACCTCATGAATCGCTCCAAGGCAATGCCGTACTGGGTGCAACTCATCGTTGGTGGCTGGGACGGCGAACCCCACATCTACTCCGTTGATGCTGCCGGTGGAGCCATTCCAGACACCTGGACCTGCACAGGCAGCGGGTCTTCTTTCGTCTACGGCGTTCTGGAAGACCGCATCACGGACAACATGGATGTCAAGCAAGGGGTTGACCTTGCCGTGCGTGGCCTCAACGCCGCCATGCGCCGTGATTCAGCAAGTGGTGACGGGTTCGACGTGGCTACCATCACCAAGGATGGATTCACCCGACTCGATCAGGACGCCCTTGCCCGTCGCCACAAGGCACTCAAGTTGCCCGTGGGACACGTCTGAGTCCCCGCTGCCCCACGGCCCCGGTGGCCTTCAAGAACCCTGGGTGCCATGCGTCTTAGTGATGCTACGTCGTGGTCCGCTGCTGGTCGCCCTGTTCGTATTCGTTACCTTGTCGGGCGGGGCGGTCACTGCGCATGATTCGTCATTCACGCAGACGTCGGGGTTCTTTGGCTCCAACGTCTGGTACCGGGAGGAGCACGCGACCGCGTCGGATGAATCGTGTGGCATCACCTACGAGGAGCGCAACGCAGAGTTCCATCAAGGCCCGCATGATTACACCCTGACCACTCGGGAGGACTGCACAAGTCGAGACGGCGCCACTGGATGCCACACGCAACTGGTGGAACTGACCGTCAACGACAATGTGGCTGGCAATCGCTACCTGATTCGTTACCAGTCCATTCGTGATTCCTGCGGCGTTGACTGCGAATCCCATGTGGGCCTCTTCCACGGCACCGGGTCGCCCCCCGTGCATCGCCAAGACCTCGACTGCGAGTCAACCGGCGCACTTCCCACAGAAGTCTTCTGGACCATGAGTCGCTTCCTCCCCGAAGGCCACTGGAGTGCAGGATCCCTGCCAGCCGCGCTGGTCGAGGCCCTCCTCGACGCTGTTGGCTGTATCCACGTGTCGCACCCCGTGTGCGCTCACGAGTGAAGCACGCTGCGCACCAAGCGCGCGCCGTGTACATCAGGTCGGGCTCGAATCACTTGGCCTTCTTGCTCAAGAACGGCTTCGGCGCGCTGGAGGTCACCCGGGTCTCCGGTGACCCACATGGTAGAACCAAGCATGACCTGGCCCCAGCGTGCATCCTCTGGTAGTTTGCCTCCCAGTTGCTCCATTCGCTCCGGCATCAAGCCTAGCATCGTGGAGAAGACACTTGACTCACGCAGCAAGGTGGACCAGGCATGTTCGCGCCCGGCCTCCAAGATGCGGTCAACGGCGCCATCGCCCCAATCCTTCGTGCGCTGCTTCCAGGCGGGGTCCGTGATGATGCGGCTGGTGGGCACAGCGTCACCCAATACGCAGAACAGGAACTCTTGGTCGCCGGGCTCAATCCGCATGGCAGTCCCAAATGGCGGAATACCGGGGGCTAAGCGAACCTCGCCGCCGCCTAGCCAACTTCCCATGGCGTCACCCAGGCCGCTGCCCGCCTCCACTTCGGCCAAGTGCGTCGCCGTGAGGGCTGCCTCAGGTTCAAGGTCCAGGACATCGCAGGCCGCCAGGCAGGCCGCCAGGGTCCCCGCCGCACTCATGCCGAAGCCTTGGCCCGTCGGCAGGTCGAGGTGAATCGACGCGCTAACGGCAGCATCCCCCTCGTCAGCCAACCGCTTCAACGCGGCCTGGGTGACGGGTGCCGGCCGTCCGTCAACTTGAGCCTCCACGGCGTCGGCCTCCTCAACGGATGCCCATGCGCCTTGATTGATGCACCAGCCCGCGCCGCGACTGCCCCGGCCGGCCGGGTCCGCATGGTCGTCGTGAACGGCAAACAATCCTGTAACGTGGGCCGGGGCGAAGGCGTGCCTCATGGCAGGTCCGCAGTGGGAAGGGGCGCATCGTCGTCGCCGGCACTTGGCCGCGGTTTGGCCACCTTCTTCTCTGCCACCACTTGTATGATGTCGGCGAACACCTTGGCCTTGGAACCCTTGTAGGTGTCTGCCGTGCCATCAGCGCACACAAGTGTCGCCTTGGTCTCCTCTGCGTCAAAAGCAGCAGCCGTGTTGGCCACGACGTACTGGGCACCGTAACGGCCCATGCGTTCCCTGGCCTTGGCCACTAATCCATCTTGGCTGGCTTCGGCCTTGAATGCCACGAGGGTCGCCTTGGGTGCATTCCGGCGCACGCGGTCAATCACTTTGCCCAGCGGGTGAAGGTGCAACGTGATGTCCGATTGGCCACTGGCAATCTTGCCGGCCGCGGCGTCGGGTGCATAATCCCCCACGGCCGCAGGCATCCAGATTTGATCGTAATGTGACAGGTCCCCCCCGGCCATGGCCATGAGGTCAGCGTGGCTGGAGAATGACCGAACCCGCAGGCCTGCAGGAGTAGGCTGCGTGACGCGACCCTGCCAAACGTCCACCTGGGCTCCCAAGCGTCCGAGCGTTTGGGCGAGCACGTGGCCCGTGCGGCCGCTGGAACGGTTCGTGATAATTCGCACATCATCCACGCGCTCCTCAGTGCTACCCGTGATGACGAGGCACCGCTTGCCCGCCATGGGGCCCTTGGCAAGCCGACGAATCACGGCTTCCACGATGACCTCTGGGTCGGCCAACTTCGCCTTGTGTTCCTCCCGGTGCGGGTCCACCCATTCCACGCCGTGCTCGTGGCGCAACGTTTGCACATGGCCCAAGATGCTGGGATGATCCAGCATGGCTTCATGCATGGCCGGGGCGATGACCACGGGAACCCCTGTGCCAATGGCCACGAGGCCGCACGTGGTCACTGGCGTATCGTCAATGCCCACCGCCAGTTTGGCGATGGTATTGCTGGTCACGGGAGCCATGAGGAGCAAATCAGCCCGGCCCGGCACGTCGCCGAGAAGACTGACGTGTTCCACCGCACCCGTCAACTTCGTGGTAACTGGGTTACCGGTAGCAAAATGGAGGGCTTCCGGGTGGATGATGCGCGTGGCAGCATCAGACATGACTGCGTGTACTTGCGCGCCGTGGCGAACCAGTTCCCTGGCTAATTCAACTGTCTTCACGGCTGCGATGCTACCACTGACCGCCAACACAATCCGCTTGCCCGCAAGGTGTTCACTCGCGCTGCCGCGGATGTTCTCCACCGGATGCACGGGAGCGCCATGGCTCCCCCCGTCATATAAGCGGCTATCACCGGGCCACCGGCGCTACCTTATGCGCTGGCAGGACTCGCCGCGCCGTGGAGTTCGCCACGCTTGCCAAGCACTTCGAAGCCCTCGAAGATACCACCAAGCGCCTGGAGATGACGGGTATCGTGGTGGAGGTTCTCAGCGGTCTCGAGGGTGCGGATGAAGTGGAGGCGTTCGTGCGGCTCCTGCAGGGCAAGGTCCGGCCTGACTGGGAGGGCGTGGAACTGGGCTTGGCGGAGAAACTCGTTCTCCACGTCATTGCCCGCGCCGGTGGGCTCGATGCCAAAGCCGGCGGGGTGGATGTTGCCACGAAGGCGTACCACGACAAAGGCGACCTAGGCTTGGCTGCCGAGGCGATGCTTGCCAAGAAGCAAGGCGCGGCCCAAGTCGGCTTGATGGCATTCGGGGACGACACCCAATCTGATGGCTTGTCCACGGTGGAGGTACACACCCGCCTGCTTGCCATCGCGCGCGCGACGGGGTCCGGCAGCCAGGAGGACAAGAAGCAACTCCTGTGGCGGTTGCTCACAGATGTTGGGCCGCTCGAGGCCCGCTACGTAATCCGCGCCGTGGCAGGCCGCCTGCGCCTCGGTGTCTCCGACATGACGCTCCTTGATGCCTTGGCTGTGTGGACGACGCCGGACCGTCGGGTGGTCAGTGTGACGGAACGCGATGACGACGAACGAGCCTCTCTGCAAGCCGCCCGCGACCGACTGGAAGCCGCCTACGATCGATGCAGCGACTTGGCTCGCGTCGCCGCCGCCCTCTTTGCCGGTGGCCTCGCCGAAGTGGATCGGATTCCCATCACGCACGGCGTTCCGCTGCGCCCCATGGCTGCAGAACGCTGCAAGACATTGGCCGACGTGCTCGAACGCGCAGCCGACGAGCAAGGCCGCGTGGCGGCGGAAGTGAAGTACGACGGCCTACGCATGCAAGCACACGTGGCTGCCGACGGTTCGGTGCGCCTGTTCAGCCGCCGCATGGAAGACCTCACGAGCCAGTTCCCTGACGTGCAGGATCTTCTGGCTGCCGCCCACCAAGGGCCAGGTTGCATCGTGGAAATGGAATGCGTCGCCATCGACGCTGACGGTGCCATCCAGCCCTTCCAACTCGTCAGCAGGCGCCGGGGTCGCAAGACCGGACTCGGCGAAGATGCTCGCCAAGAAACCGCCCTCGGCGAGGGTGCGGCTGTGGCCAGCACCATGATGGACGAAGTCCCCGTGGCTGTATTCATCTTCGACACACTCGCCGTGGACGGTGCCAGCACCATGCCTGAACCCTACACCCGCCGGCGCCAACGAATTGAGGAACTGTTCGTCCTCGACGCGCGCGTACGAATCGCCACCATGCAGGAATGCCACGACGAAGACGGCCTGACCACGTTCTTTGAATCCGCCGTGGCGGAAGGCGGCGAAGGAATGATGGTCAAGCGCCTGGACGCGCCGTACAAGGCGGGCAACCGGGGCTTCGACTGGATCAAATTCAAGACCGACTACACGGAGGAACTCGTGGACACCATGGACTTGGTCGTGGTGGGCGCCTTCCATGGTCGTGGCCGGCGCGCCGGCTGGTACGGCGCCCTACTTTGTGCTGCATACGACCCGGACACCCAGACGTGGCCCACCGTATGCAAGGTGGGCACCGGCTTCGACGATGCCACGCTCATCAGTCTCAAGGAGCGCCTTGCTCCCCACACCGTGGCCGAACGGCCCAACGAAGTGCATACGGACCTCAAGCCCGACGCCTGGATGGCACCGGCCATCGTATGCGAAGTCCAAGCCGCAGAACTCACCCTGAGTCCCGTCCACCACGCCGCCCGAGACCGCATCAAAGAAGGCGCCGGCATCGCTGCCCGGTTCCCCCGCTTCACCGGCTGGCGCGACGACAAGGCCGCCGACCAAGCGACCACCGTCGAGGAAATCGTGGCAATGTACCAGGACTAGGCCGCGGCACGGCCAAGTCCACCTCCTTTTACCTAGCCGGCCGGCTCGTCGGTCATGACATGGCTCTGGGCCGGCATGGCCATCATGGCCGCCGGCTGGACCTGGTGGGCCTACCGCGCCAAGGGTGACGATCCCCGCTGGTTCCGCGCAGTCACCACAGTCGCTGCCGCCATGCTCGTCACCACGCTGTGGTTCCTCGTTTTCCTGGAAGGTTGGTCCACGAGGTGGTATCTCCCCTGGCCCGCCCTGGGTTTCATGCTCATCGGCTGGATGGCCATCGCGGCCCTCCTTCCCCTGGCCGCAGAACGGCTGCCCCAGGTGCCGTGGCTGCCACTCGTCGGTGCAGGGCTGGTCGCTTTGGCTGCGCTCATCGGCGAATTCATCATCGGGGCCCTCGCCGTAACCAACACCGCCGTACTGCTCTTGGTGTGGCTTCCCCGGTATGCATTCACGCCCGGGCCCCGGCCGGCCCTCCTTGCAGCAACGCTCCTCGTGGTCCCTGCCATCATGGCATTCCCCGTCTTCACGTTCATGACGCTCAGTGGAGGGATGGTCGCTCCCGCTGACTACACTTGGGAGGTCACGTTCACACCCAACACCACCGACGCCTACGTCCTGCTTGTGCCGCTTCCAACCTACCAGGGCAATGATTCTGGGAGTGCCCATGAATTGCTGTGGGACGCCGTCGCGGCCGACGGGGAATGGCGCTTGCAGGGCGACGCCGTACTCATCCAAGCCTCCGGCCCGGTGACCATTCGCAGCACCATACGATTCACGGGTCCTGTCACGGAAACCTTCCCGGCCCACCCGACCACTGCGGCTCTCGTGGAGGGTACAACGGGCACACTCCAATGGAGCATCGACATGCGTGGCAGCGGCGGACACACTTGCGGGACCCAATGGACGACCGACCATCACCTCGACGAAGGTGTGCCCACCGAGGTTGGCGCCAAAGAGCAGCACGACGTTGTTTGGTGTCATTGACGGAGCCGCGACGCCAAGGATGACAAAGCCTTGAAGCAGGGGCCCCCTGCCGCCCCCATGGTCAACTGGCTCCTCGTCATCGGTATCGTCGTCGCCGTCATCCTCGTCATCTGGGTCATCAGTCTCTACAACAAGTTTGTACGAGCCGAGAACCGCATCGACAATGCGTGGGCACAAATCGACGTGCAACTGCAACGACGCGGTGAATTGATTCCCAACCTCATCGAGACCGTGAAGGGCTACGCCAAGCACGAACGGGAAACCCTTGACTCCGTCACCCAAGCCCGCGCGGCCCTCCTATCCGCAAAGGGCCCCCAGCAGGCAATGGCCGCCGAAGGCATGCTCGAAAAGGCCCTCGGCAAATTGTTCGCCGTCGCCGAAGCCTACCCCGACCTCAAGGCCAACACCAACTTCCAACAACTGCAAGAAGAACTGGCCCACACGGAGAACAAGGTGGCCTTCGCTCGCCAGCACTACAACGACGCCGTGCTGGCCTTCAACAACGCCATCGAAGTGTTCCCCGCCAACCTCATTGCCAACATGGTCGGCAAGGGTCAGGAGAAGGAAATGCTGGAAGCACCCACCGAAACCAAGGCCGTGCCCAAGGTATCATTCTAGATGCTCCTCGACGAACAGATTCGCCACAACAAGCGGGCCACGACGCGATTGTTCGTCGTGATGTTCCTCATCTTGTGGGGCCTCGCCTGGGCCGTCGGCTACATCCTCGGTTATCCGCCCATCATCTCCGGCGGCTTCGCCCTCGTGTTCGGCTTGTTCTACATCTTGGGTGCCGGTGGATTCAGCGTGGAGGCCATCCTGCGCGCCGCCCGCGCCCGGCCCGTGGACCCACGCAACCCCGCCGAAAAGCGCCTCATGCACGTGGTGGAGGAGATGTCCATTGCAGCCGGGATTCCCATGCCCAAAGTGTACGTGCAGGAATCCCGGGACATCAACGCGTTTGCAACGGGGCGCACGCCGGATGAAGGAGTCATTGCGGTGACGAAGGGCGCCCTGGAGTTACTGGACCGGGAAGAATTGCAGGGCGTCGTCGCCCACGAATTGGCCCACATCCAGAACTACGACATCCGCATCCAGACGTACGCCATTGCCCTCATTGGCATCATCGCCATGATCGCCGAAATGGTCTGGTGGAGCCTCTTCTTCGGCGGCGGTAACCGAGACCGCAACGTCCACCCGGCCCTCATCGTTGTCGCCATCGCGCTCATCATTCTGGCGCCCCTCCTGTCTCGCTTGACGTACATGGCCATCAGTCGGCAACGAGAGTACCTCGCCGACGCATCGGGTGCGCACATGACTCGCAACCCGGAGGGCCTTGCCCGTGCCCTCGAGAAAATCGCCGGCACGGAACCAGAAGACCACCACGGGGGAGACAAGACCGTGGCCAGCCTCTACCTAGCCAACCCCTTCAAGAGGGTGCGCCGCGAATCCATGTGGGCCACCCACCCGCCGCTGGAGGAACGTATCCGGCGACTGCGGGGCCAAGGTCCTAGCCGCTGAACGGTCCGCCACAATCCTTAATCGCGCCGCGAGGGCCCCCGGTGCTATGCACCGGGCCGCCGCCCTCCTATCCGTCCTACTCGTGGGCTCCCTTGCAGGGTGCCTCACCCCTGACGACGTGGACGACGTGGTTGATGACGCCAGCCAAGCCATCTTCGACGTCCTACCCGTCGAGGAAGTATGGGTCGCCAGCAGCGTTGATGGCAAGCGCATCCACAATGCCGTGTACCGACCTGACACGACGATGCCGGTGCCCGTCTGGATCAATTTCAGTCCTTACTGGGGGGATTCGGCAGAAGAAGGGGGCGACGCATTCGCCCGTTACCTGGTGGCCGAGTACGTTCCCCGCGGCTATGCCATTGTCCTGTCCAGTGTCCGGGGCACCGGGCACTCCGAAGGGTGCTTCCAGATTGCCGGCGATCAAGAACTCGTGGACACCTACGACGTGGTGGACTACTTCGCCAACGCTGAGTGGAGTAATGGCAACGTGGGTGCAGGGGGCAAGTCCTACGACTCCACAACCCAGAACGGCATGATTGCCAAGGTCCCCCACCCGGACCTCAAGACCATCTTCCACGTTTCCGGAATCACGGACATGTACCGCTACAATTACCGGTTCGGCGTACCGTACACCTTTGGGACCATCTTCAATACGTACTACTACGGCCAAGGTTGGCACGAATACGGCTTACCCCTACCCATTGGCGGGGGCGCCGGGGACCCTGCGAGCCTCGACGACGATGACCCCGAGTCTCTGTCGCGCCTCGCCGACGACTTGGCTTGCACGGAATTCCCGAGCATCCAAGCCAATGGTGTTGGTTCCGCTGCTGCGGGGGCCAAGACCGATTACTGGATTGAACGGGATTGGAACCGATTTGTGCCCGCGAGCGAATGGAATGGCTCCGTGTTCTTCGTGCACGGCTTGCAGGACTGGAACGTCAAGCCCGACCACATCCTCCCCTGGCTGGAACTACTTCCCGAGAACATCGAGGTATCCGGGTGGCTCCACCAATGGCAACAAGATGGCACCGGCCACGTGTACCCCATGCGCACCGACTGGAACGCCACCATGCTGGCCTGGATGGATTACTACCTCAAGGGCATCGGGCCCAAGCCTGCACTTGGCGTGCAAAGCCAAGCCACCGATGACGTCTGGCGCACGGCACCAGCCTGGCCGCCGGCAACGGCCCCCGAAACCGTCGAAGTGGCCGGCCCCCCCGGCACCCGCGCTGCATACGAGGCCGTCGAACTGACCCGTATCGTTGGCACTCCCAACATCACTGCCACCGTCATCACCATGGATGAGGACCCGTTCCTGACAGCAGTCATGGAAGTGAACGGCGAATGGGTCAACGAAGCGGTCCTCCGGGCCATTTACCGCAATGGATTGGAGGAGCCTGAGGCGATTGCCGGCGCCCCCATTGACGTCACCCTCGAATTCTACCCAATGGATCTTGTCCTTGCCCCCGGCGACCAACTCACCGTCACCATTGGTGACGGG
>JBFJXU010000048.1:0-12083 GCA_041622975.1 Thermoplasmatota archaeon | reverse complement strand
GCCGACGGCACCATCACCGGTTACTCCTGGGATTTCGGCGACGCCACCAGCACAAAGCAGGTCGCCACGCACCGCTGGACGACACCCGGCAACCGTACCGTCACCCTGACGGTCACGGATGACGACGGCGACATCGGCCAAGCAACGTCATGGGTGAACGTCACCCTTGACCCCTTGACGGTGCGCATCGAGGCACCCAGCGGCGACCTGGCACGCAATGTTTCGCAAACGTTCACGGCCCAGCCGGCTGGCGGCGTTCTACCATGGACGGTGACGTGGTCGTGGGGCGACCGGACGACGAGTGCCGGCGACAGCCCAAGTCATTCCTGGACGCGACCTGGCCGGTTCGTAGTGAAGGCCACCGTGCAGGACGATGATGGCGTCAAGGCCTCGGCCCAGCGAGTCGTGAGCGTGAGCAGCATGGCTCGTATGGGAATGGCACAAATTGTCTCCGCCAACAACACCACGTCGCTCGAAGACGAGGAGGGCACGCTGAACGTGACCTTCACCGCCGGCTCCCTGGGTGCCAAGGTCAACGTGAGCGCACATGTGACAGGCGACAACGAAACGTTCTCGGTGGCTGCGTTGAGCGGCAAGAAGGGCGTGCAGGCCCTGCGCTTCATTCGTTTCGACGAAGATGCTGGGCACGAGGCTGCCAACGTCTCCAAGGTCCACATTACGCTCAGGTACACGCAAGCCGAATTGGAAGAACTTGGATTGGCGCCGTCGCAATTGAGCATTTTCTACTGGAATGGGACCACCTGGCATGATTTACTGGCCCTGAGTAAAGGTGCAGTTCCTGGGTCGGGCCCAATGGCCCTGCAACTGTTTGGCTCAGGCCATGACACAAGTGGCCGGTTCGTTTGGGCGACGGTCAATCACACCAGCGTCTACGCCATTGGTGCCGCGCCTGCCCCAGCCGGGGGCGGTGGTGGCGGTGGCGGCGGTGGCGGTGGTGGCGGTGGTGGCGCTGCCAACCAACAGCCAACTGAGGCGCCGGCCAATCCAGCCCAAGATGACACCACCAACCACACGACGAACGCAACGGACGGCAACCCAACGGTAGCCCCAGAAACCAATGGCACCGACGATGCCCCCGCTGCCGGTCAGCCCGGCGAGACATCTGACGGCGAACCTGCACAGGCCGACGAAGCGGGTACGCAACAAGACACGCCCGCTCCATGGGCGGCGGCGCTGTTTGCTTTGGCAGCCGTGGGTTCGTTGCTCAGGCGGCGGCGCCCATAATGGGCACCAGCCTGTGCACACTGCCACCAAGATGGACAAGCAGGAGTTCCCCGTCTTCGTCAAGCCCGAAGGAAGCCAATTGGAAACCCGTGTTGGCAAGCGGGCGCACCGTTCCATTGCGAAGACTCCACACCATCCCGCTACAGAAGTCGCCGAAGACGTAGGCACCGCGCAGGCCCTCAATGCTACCTTGGTAAACGTGGCCACCAGTCACAGAGCAATGCACGTTGGCGTGCCCGTAGCGGTATCGGGGCCACACGAAATCGAGGCTCCGCTTGGCCTTCGTGAGGTCGTCGCAGTCGCGGGGGCCTAGGCGGCCTTCTTGGTACACCCGATCCGCTTCATACAGATTCCAACCGAAGTTGGCCCCCGGCTGGTCGATTGGGACGCGATTGATTTCCTCAAGGCAATCTTGGCCAACGTCGCCAATCCAAACATGGCCGTCGTCAATGCTGAATCTCCAAGGGTTCCGCAAGCCGTAGGCCCAGACGTAGGGATGGCCATCTTCGCCATCCTCGAATGGGTTGCCGGCCGCAGCACGGATTGCGTCATCCACGTCTAGGCGCAGCAGCGAACCTAGCAGGGTGCGTGGGTTCTGTCCGTGGTTTTCGGGGTCGCCGTGGTGGCCTCCGTCACCCACGCCCATCCACAAGTATCCGTCGGGGCCGAAGGTGATGTGGCCGCCATTGTGGTTGCGATACGGTTGGCCAATGACGAGCAGGTCGGTGCCGTTGACGGGCGCCCCTCCATCAAGGTGGTATCGGCGCAGCACCACGTCGCCGACGCGCGCGGGGTTCTCGCCGGCGCGGTCGCAGGGTGCCTTGGTGAAGGTGACGAACATGGCTGGTTGGCTGGGATGGAACGCCAGTCCCAGCAATCCTTGCTCGAAGTGACATGTTGCCACTTCGTCGCTAACGTCGAGGAGCACGCGGCGGGCACCATTGCTGTCGAGCCATTGAATGGTGCCATCCTGCTCAACAACGGTAAGCCCGCCTTCGGGGTGCGGCACCACGGCGACGGGTCGCTGGAAGCCGTCGGCCACCATCTTCGTTTCCACATCCGCCAAGGACCATCCGGGCCCTGGGTCTCCGGGCGGCGGCGGCGGCGTGAAGCGGGGTTCCATGCACCCCGCGAGCGTTATTCCCACGAGGACAGCGACAACACCAATGGCGCCCAGTTTCATGCCGTGGGCCCCCGAATGATGTCACGCCACCTGATGCGTTCGTGTTCCAGGTATCGGCGGCGCAGGAAGTAACTGGCACCGTCCAACAAGACTACGGTGGCAAACAGCACGAGCAGCACGGCGAACACGCGATCGTATTCGAATGCCTGGAGGTAAACGGTGAGCAGTTGGCCAATGCCGCCAGCACCAACAATGCCGATGACGGTGCTGCTGCGCACGTTGTATTCGAACATGAACAAGAGTTGGCTACGTAGCGCATTGGCCGCTTCCGGTAGCACCACGTGCCAGCCCACTTGGAAGCGGTTGGCACCCATGGCACGCACGGCTTCAAGGGCATCACGCGGAATTCCTTCAAATGCCTCGTATTGTAGTTTGGCGAGGTAACCCACAGTATAGAGGGTCATGGCCGCGACCCCCGCAAGAGGCCCGAAACCGAGAATGATGACGGCGATGATGGCCCACAGGATACTGGGCAATACGCGCACTGCGCTGGCCATTGTGCGTGCAAGAATCGTCACCGACGGAGGCCATAGGTTGTTGGCGGAAAGGAACGCCAGGGGCAAGCTGAGAATGACACCAAAGAGGGTTGCTAGGACGGCAATCTGGACGGTCTCGACCAAGCCAGCAAAAATGGCCGAAAGCGTGCTCCAATCGGGGGGCCAGAATTCAGAGCCCAGGGTGCCAAGGGCGCCCAGAGCGCGGTCGATTCTGCCGGCACTAAGGTCGAGGCCCATCCATGCCCAGACCACAATCACGGCGACGGCTAGCGGCCCCCACCAGTTGCGCCGGTGCTCCGTCATGGCACCACCTCGAGTCCAGCCGCGCCCAGGCGGAGGACGCGGTCGGTGAGACGGCGCGCCTGATCCAAGTGGTGTTCCACCAAGATGACCGTGGTCCCGTGATCCTCGGGAAGGGTGGCCACGGCCGCCATGACCGTAGCTGCGGTATCAGGGTCCAGTTCACCGAGGAATTCGTCGGCCAGCAGGAGTTGCGGGCGCTGTACGAGGGCGCGAGCGACGGCGGTGCGACGTTGTTGACCGCCGCTGAGGCGATGCACTGGATCGTGCGCCTTGTCGGCCAGACCCACTTGCTCAAGGGCATGCCAAGACCGTTCCACGATGTCCGGTGGGGCGCGGTGTAAGAGGGATTGGAAGAACGTGGTTTCATGCAGCCCGCCGTGCACCACATTGTCGAGTACGCTGGTATGGCGGACTAAGCCCAGCCGTTGGGGAACGTATCCGACGGCGCCCGCGCCGGGGCGCTGCGGGAAGCGTTTCCCCAAGACCTCGAGCGTGCCGCTGCGGGGCGTGATGAGGCCCGCGATTGCCTTCACAAGGGTGGACTTGCCACAGCCACTGGCACCCAGGATGGCGACTGTTTCGCCGCGACGGACTTCCAGGTTGACGTCGCGCACGACATCAGGTCCATCCCCGTAGCCGAGACGGAGGTCGCGCGCGACGACGGCGTTCATTTCCGGATGTGCTCCTCAATGCCTGGCAGGACGCTTATCAGGTCGGCGTAGCCGCCCAGGTGAGTTTCAGCGTCGGTAGCCGTGATGCCAGGCGTTTCCAGGACCTCATTGAGGATGGACTGGCCCGTTGGGTCATCGTTGAGCGCCAGCAGGGCGTCGAGGATTGCGGTGCGCGTGGCGGCAGACGTGTGCGGACTGACCATCACGGGGTGACTGGGCACGGGGCCAAACTCGACCACCAGGCGGTAGTCTTCCAATGGCAGGCACCAATCGCGGGGCTTGTCTCCACAGTAGTCCATGGGCGTCGTGTCACGGACGAAGGCAACGTCGCCCTTGCCTTCACTGAGGCACTTGAGGGAGCCCGCGTAACCACCGTAGGCTCCACCAATGACCGGTTGGTCGAAGAAATCCTCGGCCATGGCTACCACTTCTGTAATGTCGTCACCGTATTGCGTCGGGTCAATGTGACCTTCGCGGATGAGGTAACTCATGGGCAGGAACATGCCAGCGCTCTTGAGGCGGCCCGTGTGGCAGCTGGTGACACCCTTCAGGTCAGCAGCAGACTGAATGTCGCTTTCGTTGTGGGCCCAAGCGCTTGCCGTGTAGAAGGTGCGGCCATCGGCTTTCTGGTCGGCGGCGATGGCTTGTAGGCCTAATTGTGTCCAACCCATCCAGGCGGCGCCCGCATCCAAGAACGCGATATCGGCTTGGCCAAAGCGGAGTGCTTCCAAGGCGGCGGTGCTGTCACCCACGTTGTAAATGGCGGCCGTCTTACCAGTCTGGTCTTCAATCCAGTCGGCGAGCCGGCGCGGGTCCTTGTCTGTGATGAGGTCGGTCAGCCGGTAGGTGAAGGCGATTTGAATCTCGGCGTCGTCGTTTCCGACGCAGCCAGCAAGGGCTCCTGCCAGGAGGAGTGCGGCCAACGGAACAGCCAGATTTCGGGTCATCGAAACCGCGTGACGTGGTGCCGGATATAACGGTTTTCGGGCACCCTAACTCAAAGTGCTCTCCTTAGGAAATCTGTTCCTTCACCTTGCGCGTCGTATCGAACGGCTTGCCCAGCCGCTCCTCCAAGTAGGACGCCATCCAATCCTCCAAGGCCTTGGGCATCGTGTGCTCCATGGCACAGGACGCCTCGTGGGCCTCGGCGTGATCCATCCCACACACTTCCTGCAGGAACGCCTGCATGACCCGGTGCTTCTCCAATTGCCGGCGACCGATGTCCCGGCCCTCCGGCGTCAGAGCGACCCCTTTGTACGGCTCGTAATCCACGAAGCCGGCCTTCTCCAGGCGCTGAATCATGTCCGTCACGGAGGGCGGTGCCACCCCGAGTTCTTTGGCAATCTCGCCAGTGCGCGCAACCACGCTCGTCTGCTCGAGACGGTACAGAGTCTCGAGGTACTCCTGCATCTGCTCAGTTGCGTCCACGACCCTTGCCAGGTTGAGGTAGGCCTAAAGGTTGGGGCTAAGCGTCCAAGAGGCGTTCCTTGAGAACCTGCTTGTGCATCTGCGTCGTTTCCCCGAAGAACCAGAGGCTACGTGCATCTCGACAGAAGCGCTCCGTACCGCCCTCGCGCATGAAGCCCGTACCACCCTGGATTCGCAGCGCCTTACGCGTCATGGGGATGCTCATCTCATTAGCGAACGCCTTCGCCTGGGCGGCGCGGATTGCATCACCGTCACTGCCGAGACTGCTGGCAGCCTCAAGCACCAACGCGCGCGCCGCCGCGGCTTGGGTGTCAATCTCCGTCACAGCGTCGCTTACTGCTTGGTATTCTCCAATGCGCTTGCCAAACTGGACGCGTTCATTGGCAAACTCGGTGCTGGCGGCGTGGGCCCCGAGGGTAGCGCCGACGATTGCCGCGGCCGACCCCACTTTGATCCACGGGCGCTCGGCCCGCGCCCGCTCCAGCCCCGTGCCAGATTCACCAATCAGGGTCGCTGGCGTGCCCTGCAAGTACACGGTTCGGATGCCCGCCGCCCGCAACCCCATCAAGGCCTCCGCGTCGGCGACGGTGATGCCCTCGGCATCGGCGGCCACATGGAACAAACTGGGGCCGTCGGGGGCTTGGGCAAGCACGACAAAGTGCTTGGCAACGGGGGCCGCCACCACCCAGGTCTTGCGACCCGTGAGCCGCCAGCCATCCCCATCTGCCTCTGCAGTGGTCCCTATCCGCGCCGTATCGCTGCCAGACTGCTCTTCCACGAGGAGCGCCGTGGCGGGCTCGGCGTCGGCGGCTGCCCGGGCCTCATGGCCCTCCAACAGGCGAGTAGCGTACGTGTGGCTGGCGAGCATGGCCGCCGTGCTGGGACACACCTTGGCCATCTCGAGGCAAGCTAATGCATACGCGGCAGGCGGGACGCCCCCGGCCATGCCTAGCAAGCCCAGGCCCGCGGCCTCCGCGAATGCCGGACTAGGCGTATCGTTACGGTCCCAGTCGTGGGCCGTGTCCAGGCCATAGCCTGCGGCGAATTGGGCGACAGTCTGCGCAATGAGTTGCTCGTCTCCATCAAGTGCGAACGGCATGGGCCAGCGGCCATCCCGCGTCGTCGTCAAAACCCCTTGGCCAGCGCTGTTCGGTCCAAGTGGATGGGTTCAGGGCCAACCGTTGATGATGTTAGCAAGCCGTCGGCGAGCAGGCGCTTCAACATCCTCTCTGGCAAGCATCTCGAGCAGCCCCTCAGCTTCATGCCGCGTGACAATTCCGTCACTGAACGCCGCCTCCAGTTCCCGGTGGAACATGGGACTCAACGACGACGCAATTGGGCCCACGAGCCGGCGGTGGATTCGACGACCCGTGTCGGCGGCCCGTGCTAGAAGCAAGTGATACTGGGACTCGTCCAGGCGGCCCTGAACAAGTTGGTCGCGCAAACTAGCCCGGACGGCGGCCAGTTCGCGTAGCGCATCTTCCGGTTGACCGATGCTCCTCTCCTCCAATTCATCCATGAGCAGCAATGCTCCTCGAATCCGCCGGGTGCGAAGCATGCGGGCATACAAGGCGTACAAACCGCCCGCCAACGCCACTGCAATCCCCAAGACGCCCCATGTCCGATCCTGATTCTCAGGGGCAAATTGTTGCTGGATGAAATTCAGTGACGGCGGTGGGGTGCCGCCCACCTCCACCGCAAATGGATACGATGTCGTCTGGTTGTTGGCGTGGTACAATGTCACCGTTCCGCCAGCGGTGCCATCCACGTCATAGCGATGCGTAACCGTTCGAAGGGTTGCCTCGTCGCGTCGGAAAATGCCACGCTCAGCCGCTGGAAGGTGCTCAATGTGGGAATCACCCCATGCTACTGTCACGGGCCCGTCGTGGCGGAATTCCAGTTGGACGGCTTCCCCCCGACTTGGGAAACTGTTGGAAGGAGCAAGAGGTGCGCGCTCCGTCCATGTGAGTCGTGCATGGTGGCGGGCACCCACCAGCCATGCGCCATCTCCTGTAGGAAATACCTCAATGCCAGGATACCAGCGACTACTTTGCACGGGGCCTGCGCCGACGCCATCCAGGGCGACGCTATCGACCTCGTAGCGCACCGGCGATTCGGCGAGCGGGACCTTCACGGAGGACAATACGCGACCTTCTCGCAAATCGAGGCGTATAAAATCAACGACGTCGGATTCAGGTTGCGACAAGGCGACCCATGCCTCCCCCTGGTATCCAACAATGTCCACCACATCCCAGTTTGGTTCCCCCTGCCATGACCATACCGGCTGCCAAGTCAGGTCGTCTAAGGCCATGATCCCGTTGGTAATCTGAACAAGAACCAAGCCGCTAGCCTTGACCAAGGGCTCCGTCCCCAGGCGGGCCCCCATGGTGCCCGATTTTACAGGCAAGACCACCTCACGCATCACGGAGGAACTAGTCGGGTCAATCTCGACGAGTCGGTCCCCGAGATTGAGCATGTGCTGCCCCCCTTCGACAGTTGCCCGCAGACCACTGATTTCGAGACGGTCTAGGACACGCGCCCCACGCACGACCCCTTCCTCAGAAATCCAAGCAAAGGCGGAGAACGTGGATCCACCCATGCGGAATTTCCCAACAACCACAGTTCCATCACCAATACTAGCAGCCAAGGGAAGGAAACTGGAGGAACCATCCGTGCCACTGATGCCCGTCGCACCCGACACGGAAGACCCCGATAGCCCCGTGGCCTCTGCAGCAAGGGCCCCCACATTGATGGTGCGGGACCATTCCACTTCGCCGGTCTCAACCTCCACAAACAGGATGCGATGGAACATATGGTCGGACCAATCGACAGTAGCAAAGGCGGGCACCACGACGTAACCGTCCGCATAGGCCGTGCCGTGGCAACCTACCAGGGGGTCGCGAACGCCGAATTGCTCTCGGAAGATTGGAGACAGGGGAATATCATACCGGAGTTGCCCCTCCGCCGAGCGAATCTGGAACGACCCATCGGAGCCCCAGGTACAAACCAGCATAATCTCGGCGTCCAAATGCTCAAGGACGCCGTTGTTGCAACCGAGCAGCGGCTGCCCGCCGAGACTGCACTGGCCTCCCTCAATCCACAACAACTCGTCGCCGGACAAAACGTAGCCAGTGTCTGGTAACCGAACGAGTGGTGCTTCATGCTCCTCTGCGACGTCCACGAGGTCGTAGACGGCCGCCGAGGCCACTAGGAGTACCACCGCAAACACAGGAACCATCAACTAAGCCAGACCCGCCCCCGTGATGAAAGGCCCGGTCTGTGCGAATTGCGCAGACCCAACAACCTAAGGACAAGCCCAGGTGTCACGATTCATGCGCTTACATGTCCCTGCTTTGGCGGCCATCATCTTAGCCGGCCTCGCTGGCTGCACGACGGAGCCAAGCGACCCACACGTGGTCACGAGCCCCGAGGACTACACGTACCTCGAGGACCCAAAACTCGTGGATGGCTCGCACGTGCACGATTACTGGGGAGGAAGTCAGGTCCTCGATGTCCTCGACGCAGAGCGCACGCAAGAATGGCTTGCCAACGGCGGCTCATACAGTCTCGTCACGTTCCGTCCCCCGGCAGATTCCGTGGTTCCATTGGGCACTGCGGAGGTCCACATCACGACGACTTGGCAAGACCTGCGACAGGGCACGTACGGGCAACCGGAACTGTGGGTGACTACGGCGGCCGATAGTGAGCCCCGCCGCCTGGGCCAAGTCCAAAGCGGAGACACCGTCGTGTTCCAGAACGACAACAACTGGAGCGACCTGCCTCACCAGCGGCTGTCCGCTTGGCAATTCCATTTGGCCCTGCCCTCGCCTCCTGAGACCGGGGGTGCCCCTGCCGGCGCCGACCAGCTCAAGACATACCATGTCCGCGCGGAGATGAAAGTACAAGCAGTCAGGGGGCTCGAGATTCCGCCATTCCCTGGTCACCCCGACCACTGGCAAAACGAGACCCACTTGCCCATTGCATTCACGGAACGGGGCACGTTGTTCTGGCTCCGCGCCCCGCCACAATGTGGCTACTGCTCTGGCGGACTCAGGGAGGTCACACCCATGGATGGCGCGATCGTGCCGCCCGGGACAAGCCACGTGGAAGTGACCCTCGAGTTTGACCAGGACACGCCAACGGGAATCACCGTACTGTACCATGGGGCCGATACGCGCGAATGGAAGCAGGCCCCCCTCGACGAGGAGAATAGTAGTACATCTGGCCTGGGCAAATCGGGTACAAAGCGGTTCATCATTCCAGTAGACCGCGACATGGACGGCCCGTACGCTCAGCAAAGCCTCTGGGAGTTCTACCTGACCTTCGACGAGACCACCGCGGATGACGTGGGCCCGTACCGCGGCGAACTAACGTTCACTGCTGTGGCCGTGCGTGGCCAAGCATAGGTCGACCCTCAGACCAGTTCCGCGATGACCTCTAATTCGAAGGGTACGCCGAGTGGCAACTCAGCCATGCCCACGGCGCTTCGCGCGTGGACGCCGCGGTCACCGAACGCCTCCAAGATGAGGTCACTGGCGCCGTTGGTCACCACGTGGATGTCAGTGAAACCGGGCGCAACGTTGACGAAACCAGAGAGGCGAACCACGCGCACTTCGTCGAGGGTACGCCCCGTCTCGGCGGCCGCTTCCTTGAGGACTGCGATGGCGTTGAGCGCACAGGTGCGAGCGATTGCTTGGGCTTCTTCGATGCTGTGGCCGTCGCCCCCGACTTGGCCAGTAGCAACCACCTTGCCATCCACGACGGGGATTTGGCCCGACACGTAGACGATGTTGCCCACGCGCGTCCACGGGACGTAGTTGGCGGCGGGCGCCGGAGGCTTTGGCACGGGACTTCCGGCGGCGGCAAGGCGCTGTTCGACCTGACTCATGATGCGGGGAGCCATGGCATCGGACAAGAATCAACCGGGCCGCGACAGTATCGAACCGGTCCACCCCCCGTGAACTCGGCCGCACAACCCTCATAACAGGAGGCCAGCGTGGCGCGCTCGCCATGGTGAACGTAGCCGTATTGGTCAAGATGGCTCCAGATGTGAGTCAGCTCAAGATTGACCCTGCCACCCAGTCCCCTAAGATGGATGGCCTTCCTTGGAAGGTCTCCGACTTCGACAAGCACGCCGTTGAAGCGGCCGTGAAACTCAAGGAGGCGGGCCAAGTGGAGAAAATCACTGCTTACACATACAACCCGGGCCCCAATGGCGCCAACCTCATCAAGGAGCCATTGGCCATGGGGTGCGACGAAGCGGTCATCATCACGGGTCCCCCCACGGACGGACTCGGCACCGCGAAGGTGCTTGCCAAGGCCATTGAAGCCGATGGGGCCGACCTGGTCTTTGCCGGCGAGGTTTCCATTGACCGCGTCGCGGGCGAAGTGGGCTCCATGGTCGCAGCCCTGCTTGGCATGCCCAGCCTCTACAACACCCAGCAAGTCATTGGCATCGAGGGCGGCGCCTTGAAGGCCGTGCGCGACGGCGACCCCAGCGAAGAGGTCTCCGTGCCCCTCCCTGTTGCGGCCACCATGAACGACGAAATCAATCACCCCCGCTTGCCTGCACTCATGCAGATTCTACAGGCAGGCAAGAAGCCAATTCACAACAAGACGACCGCGGACCTTGGCCTCGACGACGGCGCCCTGGAGCGCAAGATGGTCATGACCGCAAACAAGGCCCCCAAACAGGATCGCAAGAACATCATGCTTAGCGGCGACGACGCGCCCGAGCAACTTGTTGCTGCCCTGAAGAAGGAGGGAGCCCTGTGAAGGTTCTCGGCTGGTCGGACAACGACGACCTGTGCAAGGAAGTCCGCCAGAAGGCATCCGCCCTCGGCGACGTTTACAGCGTGGACCGCAGCGGCTTGCCGGACCAGGACCCATCTACCATTGCAGCCGCCTTGGCTGCCGCCGTGAAGGACAACGGCATCGAGGCAGTTCTCATCGGCGCCACCAAACTCGGAAAGGACGTAGCACCCCGGTTGGCGGCGCACTTGGAATGGCCCTACGCTGCCGAAGTTCAATCCATCGAGGCCGCTGACGGCCTCACCGTGAAGCGGATGGTCCTCTCGGGCAACAGCATGGCCACATACACCATGGGCGCCAACGCCGTCATGACGGCCACGCCCGGCACCTTCGAAGCCACTGAAGACATCGAAGGCACCAAGGTTGCACTCAGCGGCGACGGTTCCAAGGTTCAAGTCACGGGCACAAAGGGGTCCGAGGCCGGGGACTTCGACCTCGCAGGCGCCGACTTCGTGGTCGGTGTTGGCCGCGGCTTCAAGGCCAAGGACGACATCAAGTTGGCAGAAGACTTGGCCAGCAAGTTGCCCGGTGGCGCCGTCGGTTGCAGTCGCCCCATCGCCGCCGACCTCAAGTGGCTCGGCGAAGAGCACTGGATTGGCTTGTCCGGCCACGAAATCAAGCCCAAGGCATACATCGCCGCGGGCGTGAGTGGCCAAATCCAGCACGTAGCAGGCATCCGTGGCAGCAAACTCATTGTGGCGATCAACACCAACAAGGACGCACCCATCTTCCAAGTGGCCGACTATGGGATCGTGGGCGACTTGTACGATGTACTGCCCAAGTTGACTGCCCTGCTCTAATCATGAATCGAGCCACCCTCCTCCCTTTCCTCTTGCTCCTGCCGGGCTGCACTGAGCCCCCGCCCGACTTTGACGCGGTCATCGGCGCCGCCGACTTCCACGAAATCGACCTCACTTTAGCGGCCGGTCAAATTGTACCTTGGTC
>JBFJXU010000047.1:0-12126 GCA_041622975.1 Thermoplasmatota archaeon | reverse complement strand
TGAGCGGTCGCAACAAGAACGCTTCGCGCTCCTATGCGTTACCTGTTGGCCCGTCGGCGTAACAGGCTAAGGGTTCTGGGGCCACAATGCCCCGAGAATTCGTCAAAATGGTATGGAATGGAAAAGGAAGGAAAAGGGAGCCAGGTGGCCGGATACACTTACTGTTCGCGTGCGGCCTTGGTCCAGGCAACGTAGCGGTTGATGCGCTTGAGGCCTTGCTCGTTGCGCTGGCACTTGCTGGAACAGTAGTGGAACACGTCGCCCGTCCTCTTGACGAACATCTTGCCCGTGCCCAATTCGATGTGGTTGCCGCAGAAGGAACAGTCGGTCACTTCCTTCGGCCCCCAATCTTGCGTGCTTCGCGCTCCGTCTCACGCAGCATCAGGACATCGCCCACTTGGACGGGGCCCATGACGTTGCGGGCGATGATGCGGCCATTGTCGCGGCCCGCCATGACGCGGACCTTGACCATGATGACCTCACCAGTCATGCCGCCGCGGCCCATGACCTCAACGACTTCACTAGGGAAGGCGTCGAGTTCGGTTGCCATCTCGTCGTCAGCCATGGGTCAATACCTCAGGCCTTCAGAGCGGCGCTCTTGGCAACGACATCTTCGACGGCGTCACCAGCGGTGCCCGCGTCGACGATGGCGACGGCGGCGGTGCCAACGGCCAGGCCGGCAGCGGAGCCAAGTTCGGACTTGCTGGGGACGTAGCCGAACCCAATGCCCTTCTCCTCGCACAGGAGCGGGATGTGGGCGAGGATCTCCTCGGGGCTGACGTCTTCTGCCATCACGACGAACTTAGCAGCGCCACGCTCCACCTGCTTGGTGACTTCGTTGGCGCCTTTGCTGATGCGGCCGGTGCCGCGGGTCTTCTCAATCGTCTCGTAAATCTGGTTCGAGAGTTCCTTAGGGGTCTCGAATTTCACAAACATTGCCATAGGTTGCTGTCTCCATCCCCCCGACTCATGGCCGGGGGTCATTTTTCAGTGACAGCCCGTGTCCTCCGTGCCATTATTGGCCCGGAGTCCCGGAGACTGGACGTGAAGTCCGGTCTCCCCTCCTCTCGGAGCGGCTACCAGGAGCGGCCGAGCCAGGCCTCCTATTTGATACTTGAGGGCCCCCGGGGCCCTTGCCCGTCCCGCGCCGGGCGGCGCCGGTTGCCAGCCGCTTGCTCGGCTTGCGCGGTTCGATGAGAATCTTGTGCCGGTCCACGAGCGTCTTCACCGTGCCCGACGAGGAAAGGGTAGTCACCTCGAGGGGCTGCTTCGTAGCGGCCTCTATCGTCCACGTAATACGGCCAAGGAGTTCGCGGCCCTCGCTCAAGCGATAATGTGGCACGCGCACGAACGCGTGGGGCCACTCGTACCGTAACAGGCGGGGCGCGTCGTCGTCCTCCCAGCCCGCCTTGCGCGCCTTGCCCAGGATTGCGTTGGCCATCGCCTTCCGGGTGGCCTTAGTGCCCTTGAAGCGAACCGCGATGTAACGCCAATGCGGGTCGTGCGCCTTGCTCATGCAGCCGCCACCCCCGTCGCGCGGTCCGCCCCCAGGGTGTGGGCCTCGTATTCGACGGCCCGGCTGACCCGGTTGAGAATCGCGTTGCGCTTGCGGCTCTCCGTCCAACTCTTGAGTCCGATTCCAATTGGACTCGCCAAGCCAATTGGCAGGCTCAACCACACAGGAAGGCCCAGCCACCCCGACAACACGGCAATGATGGGGGCCGCTAAGGCGATGAGCAGGAGGATGGTAAAGAACGGGAGAAACGGTTTCCCGGCTTCCTCGATGAGTGCCTGGCGCTGCGAATCTGTCATGCGCTCTGCCTGCGGAACCAGTGGTCGCCCCATGTCGGCAAAGCGTTCGCGAACCACATCGATCGCCGCAAGGTAGCCTTTGGATTCTGGGTTCCAGCGCTCGAAGCGACTAGGCGTGAAGGCAACCGTCGTGATGCGCCCGTTGCGATGCTCGAGTCCAAGCCCCATCTGAGTCACTTTGCCGTCGCTGGATGCAAAAGGACTCACAAAAGCTCCCGTGACGTCGTAGTACGTGGGGTAAACAGCGGCCAGGCGGCTCCACGGTATGAACCGCCCTCCGCCGAGGGCCAATGCGCGGCTGGGCTCGATGCCGTGTTCATAGATGCGCGTGTCCGATGGCCAAAGGGCCGCCGTCACGACCAAGATTGCCGCCACCGGGAGTGCGTACCAACCGAACAAGGCGGGGTCGGGGCCCCGCAGAAGGTTCTCAATGGAACCCATCACAAACACCACACTCGTGAGCATTAGGCCCGCGTACAGGATGGGGTGGGCGCGGGGGGGACGGTACGTCATCAGGATGCGGCCGCGTTCCACAGTTGCGGCGACCCCATCGGGCCTCTAAACGTTCCCCCGGTCGTGGTCATGCCTTGGCCCGTGCGACGTTGCCTTTGAACGCGACGTCTTTGCCGAGTTGCATGAGAACTTCTGCATCCCTCATCTGCCTGCTATTGACTGCCGCTGCGGTTGCCCAAGCCGCAGTTCCGGTGGCCACGGACCACGTGGTCATCAACGAAGTGTTTGCCAATCCGGCCGGGAATGAAGCGGGCAATGAATGGGTGGAAATCTACAACCCGTCGCCAGTGGCCGTGGACCTGACCGGTTGGACCATCGTGGATGCCGTAGGCAAGACGCAGGCGTTGTCAGGCACAATCCCGGGGCTTGGCCTACGCCTCTTCTACATTGAGCACAGTCAACCTGTCCTGAACAACGGCGGTGACCTAGTGCTTCTTCGCGATGGCGATGGCTCGTTGGTGGACAGTTTGGACTACTACGGCATTCCGTTTGCCGAGGGTCAATCCATTGCCCGGCACTACCTGACCTCGGAGGATGGGCTCGCCATCGATGGGGGTTGGTACGTAGACGATGACCCCAGTCCAAATCAGCACAACGACCGATACTTCATCGACTGAGGCAACTGGTTGGCCCCCCTACTCTTGGCCTGCTTTTCCCCTAATCCTCGGCTTCCATCAGGGCCATTACGGCCTCAGCGAGGTCTCCGTGTTCTTCGAGGGCCGCCCGCGCGGCGGCCTCATCGACGCCACATTGGTCCATGACCATCTTGACGTCTTCATCGCTGAAGGCTAGGGCCACTTCGTGGTGTTGCACTTCGGGCGTTCCGGTGATCGTGTAAGTTTCCGACCCTTGGGCCTTCATGACGCTCACGCTGGCGTCAGTGAACACGTAGTCCTTGGTCGGGGTCTTGATGACAATGGACTGTACGTCCTCCAGGTCCTCGGTCTCAATGCCGAGGCGCTTCATCATCTGCTGCATTTGGCGGGGGTTCATGCCGCCCATTCCGCCCATACCGGGGAGCATCGGGCCTCGGAGCCTTGATGGCCCCTTCAAGTCTTGGGCCCGTGTGAATCGGTTACCCATGTCTGAGTTCCGCCGCCTGGACTGGAACGCAGTTGGCTTGGGAGTCGGTCTTGACCGACTCATGGACCGCGCGGCAAAGGCCCTCGCTGACGAGGTTGTTGGCCGCGCTAAGTCCGGTCAAGCCGTTGTCTTGGTTTGTGGCAAGGGGAACAACGGGGGCGACGGCTTTGCCGCCGCCGAACTCCTCCTTGCCGCTGGCGTGGATGCGCACGTGGTCGCTTTGGCCGCCGACAATCCCTGGCCGGGTTCCGCCTACCTGCGGCGAATTCCCCGGGAGCGGGTGCATGGCTGGCCCTTGGATGCCAAGGCAAAGCGAGCGTTCTCGGGCGCGCTGTGGGTTGACTGTATTCTAGGCAGTGGCATGCGGGGTGATGCCCGCGGTACCGCCGCGGATGCTATTGGTTTCCTCGGCCGCCGCCGAGTGATTTCATGCGACGTGCCAAGTGGCTTGGGGGGGCGCCGCGCAGTCACACCTGAGGCGACCGTTACATTCCATGCTGCCAAGGAAGGTATGGACGAGGACAATTCGGGTGAGATTATCGTGCGGTCCATTGGGTTCCCCCGCGGCGTGGCTGATGTGGGCCTTGGCGACCTGGTCGTGGGGTATCCCGTGCCGGGCGATGACAGCCATAAAGGCGACAATGGTCGGCTGGTGGTGGTTGGCGGGGGGCCCTATACGGGGGCGCCGTGGTACAGCGCCATGGCTGCATATCGGTGCGGCGTAGATTTGGCGCGGGTGGTTGCGCCTGCCGACGCGGCATCCGTCATCGCGACTTGGGGCGCCGAGCCTATGGTGAGTGCAAGTGGGCCGGGGCGACATCTGGCGGCGGAGCACGTGGACAATGTCATCGAGCACCTGGAAGTGGCATCCGCGTGCGTAATTGGCCCGGGTTTGGGTCGCCACCCGGACACCGTCCATGCAGCAAAAGACATCTTGGCGTGGACCGCAAAGCAAGGCCTGCCAACCGTCGTGGATGCAGATGGGCTGCTCGCCGTCGATCGTCACCTGGATCATCCGGCTCTGGTGCTGACGCCACACGCCGGTGAATTCGAATCCCTGGCTGGCCGAAAGCCCACGCCTGCGAACGTGGCAAAGTACGCAGCTGGCTCAGGGAACGTGGTGCTGCGGAAGGGTGCAGTAGACGTCCTTGCAGATTCCCATGGCAAGCGGCTGTGCCGACTTGGCCACCCTACGATGACCGTGGGTGGAACTGGTGACGTGCTTGCGGGTGCGGTCGGCGCCATGCTGGCGAAGGGCGCCTCGCCGATGGCAGGCGCCGCCGCCGCCTTGTACCTCGTCAACTCCGCAGGAATGGTTGCTGGTGATTTGCTGTCATTCGGGGCTACAGCCACCGATGTACTGGATGCCATTCCCCAGGTCCTGCAACGGTTGCCATAGTTACGGAATCCATGACCATCGGAGTGCATCTCCGTCAGCCAGGGGTCGGCACGCAGCCCCCTGCGCCCCCCATTCCCATTGGCTTTCGACCAGTACGTGGTATTGCCAACCAGTGCCGTCGCGGTGTTCTCTGAGGCCTGCCAGTTCAGCAACGTAATCACCGCACCGGCCGAAGCCCGGATATGCCACCACATCCAACTCCAATTCGGCCTGCAGTGCCGCAGCCTGGAGTGCGGATAATGCGGTCGCATTGTCCACCTGCACGGAGCCGTTGAACAAGGTGACGTTGCGGTCAGCCACGATGGTGACGTGGACGGTGGCGGCGCTCGTTTCTATGGCGTCGGGCCAGGCCCAGGCCGTGATGCCTGCCGCGCCGATGACGAGCAAGACGGATGCCCACGCCATACCACGGCCTTCAATCTCCATTGACAAACCTCAGCAACACTTGAACATGCAAAGGGCTTGCCCGGCCCGTGCAGCACCTGCGTGACCGCACCGCCGTAACTCGTGCCCTCATCCTCTCCCACCTCGCCGACGGAGACAACCTCAGCGAGACGGCACGGGCACTCGGCATCACGGTTCAGGCGGTCAGTAATCACGCGCGGTCCCTGGCGGATGAGGGTCACCTCCTAGCCGAAGGCGGCGCCTACCGCGTAAACGCCGCGGGCCGACAATTCCTGCACGAACAAGTCCGCCGCATCGGTGACGCAGCCGATGCCCTACGCGCTCGCCTGGCGGACATTGACCTCACAAGTGCCGTCGCCCTCGACCCCATTCAGCGCGGCGCCACCGTGGGCTTAGTCATGCGCGACGGCGACTTGGCCGCCGTGGCCGCTCCGGCCGCCAGTACAGGCATCGCCGTAACCGCAGCGCGCCCGGGTGCGGAAGTCATCGTCCAGGACCTCAAGGGCGTGGTGCAACTGGACCCTGGTGCCATCACTTTGGTCCTCCTTCCCGGGCCCCATGAAGGCGGCGTAGCCAAGGCAAAGGTACCACCCGTTCCGCCCGCCCCGGTCGTGGCTGCCGTTGGCACCGGCGCCCGCCTTGTGGCCCGTGCCAAGCACCACGTCGTGCATGCATTTGCCCCCGAGCAAGCCGCCTTCAACGCCGCCGAGCGGGGCCTTGACGTGCTTCTCTACGTGACGCGCGACCGCCTCCCTGAAGTTCAAAGAATCCTCGATGAACGCAACACGCGGACCTTGCACCGCATCGCCATTCGGGTCGTTGAGGCCCATGCATGATCACGGTCGAGGGATTCCCGGGCCTTGGTGACGTCACACTTGACGGCGTGTGTCGCTTGGAAGGGCCCAATGGTTGTGGCAAGACCAGTCTGCTGCGCAGCGCCGCGGGGCTGGCCGCGCCGCTAGTGCCTCACCGCATCGAAGTGCATGGCTCGGTGGCCTTCGTGCCGCAGCACCCCCACGACGGACTCCTCGGGTTAACCGTGGCAGGTGAGGCTCGTTTGCGGGGCGTCCCCCTGCCGGCTGAGTTGGAAACCTGGGCCACGAGGGACGTGGCCACGTTGACTCCCGGCCAGGCACGCCGCGTTGCACTCGCCATCGCGTTTGCCCAGGACTCGGGCATCATCTTGCTGGATGAGCCGGCTGAGCACCTGGATGCCGATGGGCGCCGACGCCTTGCGGGTATCCTCTCGGAGACGGACAAAACCGTCATCCTAAGTGACCACACCGCGAGTCTCCCGGGCCGCCCCGTTCGATTCCACGCAGTTCCCCCCGTGTCTCCGCCTGCCACTGCCATGCACCTTGACCGCCTGCTCCCTGGCGGTCCCATCCAGAACGGCCAGTGGCGGGGGGAGGCGCCAGAACTCGCCATTGGCATAGGAATCAATGTGCATCAAGCACCCAACGGAAACGGCAAGTCCACGGCGCTTCGCCACTGGTCCGACGCTGAGGGGCTGCCCCTCTTGGTGCAAAGTGCGGGCCGGTTGCTGCCCGGCTGCCCCATCGGCGAACTGGCTGAACCGGAAGCACTTGCCGCGTGGCAAGTGGACCACCTCGCCCGCCGGATGCCGTGGCAGGTGAGTGGCGGCGAAGCACAACGAGTGGCCTTGGCTAGGATTCTCGGCCGTGACGGCGATCTGCTACTTGACGAACCGGACGCTCACCTTGATGCCGAGGGCCGCGCCTATCTATGGGAAACGCTGGCTGCCCGGCGCGACCGCACCGTGGTGGCCACGCCATGAACGCGCGCATCCTTGCCCTCGGCCTCCTAGCCACGCCGCTGTTGCTCTTGGCGCCACTACCCGTTGTAGCCGTGGCTGGCGTGGTGGGCTTGGCGCTCTTGACGCGCCGCCGAGCGTTCCTGTTATTCACGCTCCTTGCTGCGGCAATCCAATCCGCCTCATTCTACTGGTTTACTGGCGACCCCGTGGTGGGCGTGGTCGTGACCGTACGTTATGCCAGTGTCCTTGCCGTCAACATGGGGGCCCTGGCGCGCTACGGCCCCGCGCGCTTCCTTGACGACCTTGGGTTGCCGGCCGGCCCGACGGCATTTCTTGCCGCCGTTCTCATTGCCGCCCAGGATTTGGCGCGCGACGCCCAGGCGATTACCGCTGCGCGGCGCTATGAGCGCCGGGCGGGTGGCCGTTTGATGGGGGTGGCGAGCCTCATCCCGACTCTCATGGCCCACGCCCACCGCCGCGGCACATCTCGGGCGGAGGCGCTGCGGCTGGCTGGCCACTCGGTGGGTCCGCATTTTGCGGCCATTGTGGCCGTCGCCGGATTGGCTGCAGCGGGGCGACTCATCACATTGGGCATACCAAACGTAGCACCCACCTACGTGCTCGTGTTTGCTGCCGGCGTGCTCTGGGGGCCCCGAGCCGCTGCCGCAGGGGGCTTTCTCGGTAT
This sequence comes from Thermoplasmatota archaeon, assembly GCA_041622975.1. GTDB lineage: Archaea > Thermoplasmatota > E2 > JACPAO01 > JAHFTW01 > JBFJXH01. The sequence continues at coordinate 4,452 of JBFJXU010000047.1, read as the reverse complement.
GGCCATCACGGACGTGATGATTAGTGGCCTCTTGCCGACGGCGTTCGTAAATGCACCTGCCATGGCGGCCCTCGGCCTGCTAGGTGGGTTACTGCGTTCCGTGCCCTGGCACACGGCCAGCGGGCGCGTCATGGCAGCCGCCATAGGTGTGTTGGCTACGTTTGCTTTCAGCGTCGCGGCCGACTTCTTGACCTGGGTTATCGTGCCGGACGTACGCGGCCAAGGCGCAGCGTTGGTTGCGCTCCTTGCTGCGGGCGTCGCCTTCAACCTTCCTGCTGCCGCCGTGAATGCCGTGCTCTTTGCAGCAACGCTACCATTGTTGCGACCCACCACACTCCCGGCGCCGGTTTCTCCGCATGCGCATCGTGAGCCAGAAGGTCCTGCTGTTCTTGGCTCGTAGCCGGCGTGTTCGGAATTGTGGGTGTGGCGGGCGCCGTGCTGCCATCATGAGTTCCTGTTTGGCTTTCGGCGGGCGAGGGTGACGGCCCACTGGCAACGCTCGCAGGTGGTGCCTTCGAATTGGCGCTCGGCACCTCAATGATGATGTCCGCATAGGAGGTGGCGCCGTATGCATCGCGGGCTAGGGCGCGCACCGTGTGGCGTCCGGGGGCCAAGTCAACCTCCACGTTGCCTTGCGGGTGGCGCTGGGGCGTGTACCAAGTAATGACAACTGGATCCCCTTCGGGGTCCGTTGCAGACGCGTTGAGGAATGCGCTGCCTCGCCAGACTGCGGTCGCTGCAACGACGGGTGGCTGATTGGCTACTGTGACCTGCCACGTAGCCTCCGCGCGGCCGCCGTGGGGGTCGGTCGCAACCACATGGAGATCATGCATGCCGGGGGTAGCAAAGCGGTGCTCAATCGGGCCTGTTCCGCTTCGCCCGTCGAGGGTCCAGGTGATTGCTACGGGGAATCCGTCCGGGTCGTGGGCGTCCACGGCGAAGCGGAAGTCGTGCAGGCGACTTGCCGTCAGGCCTGGGTCGGCGGGAAGGATCGGCGCCCGGTTGCTGATTGTGAAGTTGAACGCTTGCCGGTAGATGCCGTCGCCGTGGGCGGTGGCCATGACGAGGTGGTCGCCCAAGCGGTCGGCATTGTAGGTGGCCACTGCGCCGTGGAGGGTGGTCGCGTCAATCTGCCAGGTGGCGTTGGCTGCGGATGTGGTCAGGGTGACCTGGTTGCCAATGTAGGCGTGGTCGGGGACTGTGATGGTGGTCGGCTCGTAGCCGAGCCATGGCATGCCCTGGCCGCGGAGGATGGGGATGGCTTCCGCTGTGCACCAGGCGTCACTTCGGGATTGGGACGGACTGGTGGCAAGGCCACCGTCGACTTGCTGCAGGCTCGCCAAATAGTCCAGTTCGGGGGCAGGGATTTTGCCGTCAAGGACGTAGAAACCATGAGCAGCCCACACAGTTGATTGGCAGTTGCCGTGACCACCGTCGGGGCGGCGCGTGGATTCCAGGAAGTCCCTAGCGGCCACTGCGGCGTCCGAGTCTAAAGCATCGGCTCGATGTAATGCTGCCAGCGCCATGCCCGTCAAATCGGGCCCAGGGAAGTTGTCCATCGGCCCGTAGCGGAATGCTCCGTCGTCGCGCTGTTGTGACTTCACATGTTGGGCTGCCGCTTGCAGCCGTGGGTCGCTGGGGCTCCACCCGGCGGCGGTGAGGCTCAGGATGGCCCATAGGTCATCGTTCATGGTGGTGGCGTCCCCCCATTGGGTGCCGTCCCATCCTTCCGCGACTGCTGCAAGGAGGGTTTCTGGTGGGGCGTAGCCTGCCGTGGCGATGGCGTGCAGGGCGCGTTGATTGGCCTTGTAGGCGCGGTCTGCGGCGGCCTTTGTGTCCGTGGGGTCGCGGGGTTGGGGTTCGCGGAGGTGGATTGCGTCAAGGACGGGGTGGTCCGGGGTGGGCCAATGGGTCCCATGGTGTCCGGATTGGGAGACTGCTTCCAGGACGTATGTGGGGAGGCCGTGGAAGTCCTCTTGGTTGAGGTAGTCAATTGCAGCGTCTGGGTCAAAGCCGGAGGGTGCTGCTGCTGCAAAGGGGATGAGGAGAAGGAGGAGTAGCAGGCGCCTCACGCGGCGACAACCCATTGCTCGTAGTTGAGGCGGAGGGTGTCACCGTCCGCGAACGACATGCCGTCGATGCCGACGTTGGCGTATTGGCCGTCCTCGTAGAGGGCCCAGTAGGTGGCGAACGCGCTGGCGATGTAGTCAATGCTGGTCACGTAGCGGCCGAATCCATCGAAGGAGTCGTGGTTCCATTCGAGCAGGCATCCGCTGGCCACGGCAGCATCGAGCACGGCGCCGCCGTTGGCGCCCGGCGCGACGGCGACGTGGCAGACCTTGTAGTCGGTGCCGTTGAGGTCGACGTCGAGTGTCACAGTAGCAGATTCGGTGGCGGTCGCCGGAGCAGACATCAGGGCGAGAATGGCGAGGCTGGCAAGCAGGCGCATGGCCGGTGGCCAGCGAGCCATCGGTTTAACCCTTGTTGAGGGGATTCAAGTCAGATTGAACTAGGTGGATAGGGGAATATCGAATAGTGTTTGATTAGTTGCGAGTCAAACTGACTATTCCAATTTGCCAGCGATACACAACCTTTAAGTGGATGGGGTGGTTGGTAGGTCTTGTCCCCTCGGGGATGTTTGACTCACCCACCCACCAACCACCTCGGGGCGGTCGGGATGCTCGCATCTCGACCCCCCTTCAGGTCGTTGTTGGAACCATGACCGAATCAGGCTAGCCTACGCGTCGTCGGCAACAAGATCAGGCGGCAGCAGGTTCGGGATTCCGTCCTCGATGGGGTATGCGTGACCGCAGGTTTCACAGGTCAACCGTCCGGCAAGCACGTCCCCTGCCTCCTCCCGGTCGACGTCTAGGGCGAGGTTGCCCTTGTCCACGGGGCAGCACAGAATCTTGACGAGGTCGTGCTTCACACAGTCACCCGGCGGGCGGCATAGTGCTGTAGGCTCTGCACAGGGAATGAACCGTTGAGCCGGCGTTTTGCCTCGATGGCCGCAACCGCGGCTTCGGCTGCCTCGACCGTTGCAAGGAACGGCACCTGACCTTCCACGGCGACCCGCCGCATAGCGTAGCCATCCTGGCGGCTCGGGGATTCCATGACATCACTAGGCGTATTGATGATGAGGTTCACCTTGCCGCGGCGAATCAGGTCGATGGCGTCCGGCGCCCGGCGCTCATTGACCTTGTACACCACCTCGGCTTCAATGCCTGCTTTGGCAAGGTCTGCTGCCGTTCCCTCGGTGGCATAGACATGGAATCCTTGGTCTGCGAGCGCCTTAGCCACAGGTGTAATGCGTTCGCGGTGGCGCTTCGTTACGGAGACGAACACACTGCCCTGTGTCGGTAAGGGGTTGCCCGCCGCTTCCATGGCCTTCGCATACGCCGTGGGGTAGTCCTCGGCGATGCCCATGACTTCGCCCGTGGACTTCATCTCAGGACTCAACACGGCGTCCACGCCGGGGAGTTTCAGGAACGGGAACACCGGGGCCTTCACGGCCACATGGTCCAACTCGCGGCCGGGGTGACCGGAGCCCCAGCCAAGTTCCGCGAGGGTAGCACCAGAAGCCACCTTGGCCGCGACACCCGCTAGCGGGATGCCCGTGGCCTTTGCCACGTACGGGACAGTCCGGCTTGAACGCGGGTTGGCTTCGATGATGTAAATGTCGTCGCCCTTGACGGCAAATTGAATGTTGATGAGGCCACGCGTGCCCAAGGCCAGCGCAATGTCTGTGGTGTGCTGCTCGAGGCGGTCGATGATGGAGGCGGAGAGATTCTGGGGTGGGATTACCGTGGTCGAGTCACCACTGTGTACGCCCGCTTCCTCAACGTGCTCCATGACCGCGCCAATGAGGACATCGTCGCCGTCGCACACCGCATCCACATCCACTTCGATGGCGTCAGCCAAGAACCGGTCAACGAGCAATGGGTGGTCTTTGGTCACGCGCACCGCATCGCGCACGTAGTCCCGTAGTTCTTCCACGTCATGCACGATCTGCATGGCGCGGCCGCCGAGGACGTAACTGGGGCGCACCAAGACTGGGTAGCCAATGCGCTTGGCAATGGCTTCTGCTTCATCGGCACTGGCCGCAATGCCCGCCTCGGGTTGCTTGACACCAAGGCTGGTCATGAGGTCATTGAACTTCTCACGGTCCTCTGCCAGGTCAATGGCCGCGGGCGGCGTGCCCCAAACCTGCGTGGGTATGTCATCGCGCGCAGCGAGGGCGGCCTCCAAGGGCAGGGCCAGGTTGATGGCGGTTTGGCCGCCAAACTGAACGAGCACACCGTCCGGGCGTTCCCGCTCGATGACATGCATGACGTCTTCCAAGGTGAGTGGGTCGAAGTAGAGGCGGTCGCTAGTATCGAAGTCCGTGCTCACCGTCTCGGGGTTGTTGTTGAGGATGATGGCCGCGATGCCTTGTTCCCTGAGGGCCCAGGC
>JBFJXU010000046.1:0-12312 GCA_041622975.1 Thermoplasmatota archaeon | reverse complement strand
CCGGTGGGCAGCGTCGCCGACCAGACCACCGACGAAGACACGATCCTCCAATTTTCAGCCAGCGTCCAAGACGTGGACGACGCGGCCCACACATTCACTGTGGTAGCGCCGTCCGATGGCACACTTACCGTGACGGATGCTGCTCAAGGGGACTTCCGCTTCCAACCGGCAGCGGACTTCCACGGCATTGTGCCAATCACGTTGCGCGTTTGGGATGGATCTGCGGGCCATGACTTTGCAGCCTCCATCGCCGTTACGCCGATTCCCGACCCCCCGAAGGCGCCTGACGAATCCTTCACCGTCCCCAGTAACACCACGTTCGAAGCAAACGTAGCGGCATACGACCCGGATGGCTCCAGTATTATGACGACCCTCGTGGAGCCCACAAGCAACGGCGACGTGGTACTGGACGGCTTGTCGTTCACCTACCGACCCCAAACGGGATTCACGGGCGTGGACTCTTTCAAGTACCGCGCGACCGACGAAGACGGCCAGGTGGATGCAGTCGTCACCCTGCACGTGAACCCGTCCGACAACCACGCTCCCATCGCCATTGCTGGCCAGTGGACGACGCCCGAAGATACGGTTCTCCATGGCACCCTGAGTGGCTCTGATGGTGACGACGATGACTTGGTCTTTGAACTCGTACAGCAGCCTGCCCACGGGCAGGTAGCCATCGCAGGCACCACGTTTTCGTACACGCCACTCGCCGACTACAACGGAGCAGACTCCTTCACCTTCCGCGCCAAGGACCCCTACGTCCCCTCGGAGCCGGCATTGATTGAACTGACGGTGACCCCGGTGCAGGATGCCCCTCGATTGCAGGCGCGCCAAGCCACCCTGGCCGAAGACACGGCGGTCACCATTGACGTGCAAGCCGTAGACCCCGACGGGGATGCCGTGACGCTTGCAATCAAGACGCCTCCAAGCCATGGGTCAGCAGCACCCATTGAGGGCTTCGGGACTGTCCGCTACGTACCCCGAGAGAATTTCTTCGGGCTAGATTCGTTCATCGTTGAAGCCAGCGACGGGGTGCGCACGAGCACCGCCCGCATGGATGTCAATGTGACACCAGTGCCTGACGCGCCCCAAGCACCGGATACCTCATTCCAAGTCATTGAAGACACGCAACTTGCCGGGTCAGTCAACATTCGCGACCCCGACGGCGACGCCGTGACAACGCGCCTTGGTGAACGGCCCAGCCACGGCGTCGTCTCATGGAGTGGCTCCGGCTTCACCTACACACCTGACGGGGACTTCTTTGGCGCGGATTCCTTCACATACGAAGTCATCGCACATGATGGCCGAGCCAGCGGCGTCGTGTCCATCCAGGTGATCGCCGCCAACGACCCACCTCGCTTGGTGGTCGACCGGTACGACGCTGTCGAAGACGAAGAGACCACATTCACCCTCGACGCTGCGGACCCGGACAACGACCCACTCGTGGCTTCCGTGATTCGGCAGCCGTTGCATGGCACGGCATTGGCCCAAGGACTCAACATCACCTACACCCCGAACGCCGACTACGCGGGTGTCGACACGCTCGAGGTGGCCCTCAATGACGGAACCACAACGACGCCTGCCACCGTGACCGTGACCGTGTCGGCCAGACCCGACGCACCAATTGCTTCATTCCGTTGGCTTCCCCTAGAGCCGGTTCCGGGCGAGCCTGTCGTATTCACGAGTACGTCCATCGACCCCGATGGCGGCCCGCTTACACTCCTGTGGCTATTTGGCGACGGGTCGACCAGCAGCGACTCAAGTCCTAGTCACACGTACAAGGAAGGCCGCTATGTGGTGCGGCTGCGTGTTGAAGACACCGGTGGGCGCAGTGCAGCCACCAGTGACACAATCACCGTAGAAACCCTTGACCTCGACGCTACGACGCCCGTGCCGGTTGCTTGGCCCGCAGTGCTGGCAGCGTGGCCAATAGCCCGGCGGTGGCAGCAACGGCGCCACCAAGCGGACTGCCGGTGAAGAAACCGACTACCAGCCATGCCATGCCACCGTTGAAGACCAAGAACGCTAGGCGATGGCGATGGAAGGGTGGCGGCCGCGTCCCACCGTCCCGAGCCAGCAAACGCATGGCCAATCCGATGCCGGCTTGAACCATGCCGCCAAGCACCATGATGTGGACATGTGTGGCTCGAAGGGCGGGCGTATAGGATGCCAGAGCATCTGGGGTGAATGACATGAACAAGCCCAGCAGCACGCCGCTCACCATCCAGAAAACAGCAGAGAACGTCCACGGAATGTAGGAGAACTCAGGTGTGACCCGATGGGTCTGGGATTTGTTGCGCATGATGTTGGCGCCAATCACACCCATGTACGTGAAGAACGACAAGAAGAGGAATGGCCCAAATGCGACGAGGAGCCCGCGACGGATCCCCTCGTCTGGGATGGCGTGCGCCACGGCGATGCCGAGTACCCCGAGGAGGCCGCTGTGCAATTCACCCTTGATAGCGCCCGCGGCAATGGCAGGCACGCCGCTCAAACGGGGCACCCAGAGATGCGTCGTGGCGTACACCAGGAACAACGCGTGGCCACCAAGTACCACGTGCAGGCCCGACGCTGAAAGGCGGTGAGCCATGACGGGCGACAAGGCGGGTAGCCAAGACAACGCCCAGATGATGGTCCCTGGCACGAGCAAGAAGTGAGCAAACCGGACTTGGGACCAGCACGCGTCGTCGCCCTTCGTCAAGGGGTCGCGCTCCATATCCACTGTTGTTTCCGAGCGCTTGGGGACTACCTTCATCACTTGAATGGTAGCCAATACGGTTGCTGCCACAGTGGCCAGCACGCCGGCGTAGGCAACTAGGGCAAGCACCCCACTGGGTTGGATCAAGGTGCCAATGGCCATGAGGCCGGCGCCCGCGAACATCAGGACAGCAACGCGCTTGGCGCCGCCAGCGTCCGGGGCACGGGGGCCAAGCCGGGCCAGAGCATGCCACGTTACGCCCCACAGGCCGGGCAACAGTGCCCCCCAAATGGCCAAGTGGCCATGGGCGCGCCACCATTGGAATGAGATGGGGTCCAGGATGCCCAGGATGGATAGGGCCGCGGCGGCCAGCAGGCTCCACGCGGCGCCCACGATGAGGGGTCGGTGAGGGGACACGCGCCGGCCACTCGGGTTCCCTTGATGACCCTGGCGCACCCGTCAGGCTTCCGTGTCCACGTCGATGAACCGGTGCTCAAGGCCCATCAGCCTGGCCACCCAGGAGCCCACGCGGCGGGTGCCCATGCGCTCCGTCAAGTAATGGCCCCCTGCCACGAAGTGGATCCCTGCTTCCTTGCATTGATGGTACACGGATTCGCGGACTTCGCCGGTCACGAAGCAATCGAGGCCCATATCGATGGCAGCGGCCACGTCGTAGGCGCCGGCGCCGCTCACGAAGCCAATGGAGCGCACCTGCTTGGGTCCAAACGGCCAGACTTGGAATGGCCCTGTGTCCACCAAGCAATCACTGCGCAGGTTGCGCTCGAAGCCATTCACCCAGGCACCAAAGGAGTGGGGCTCGGGCAGTGACGCGACCATGCCGACGTCTCTGCCACCATGGGGGAACGCCGGCGCACGGTCTTCCGTGGCACCGGCCGCCTCCGCCAGGGCGGCGTTGTTGCCCATGGTCACGTGCGCGTCCAGGGGCAAGTGGTAGGACAGCAGGTTCAGTTCCGCGTCCATTGCAGTGCGCAATCGCTCGTAGACAATGCCGTCAATGCGCTCAACTCCACCCCACAACATGCCGTGATGCGTCAGTAAGGCATCCGCGCCCCAGGCAATGGCCGCCTCGATGGTGTCCTGATTGCAGGACACCGCCGTGGCAAGACGCTCGACGCTGTCCTTGCCCTTCAACTGCAGACCATTGTGTTGGCCGTCGGCAAATTGACCTGGATTCAATTCGGCGTCCAGGGCCTTCACGACTTCTGCCACGGACACGGCGGCCATGGCTACACCACGCTCGTAACGTCGAACTCAACGGCCACCGTTGCAGCAGTCAACCCGAAGGCAGTAATGGTGTCGGGGTGAAGTTCGCCGAAGTGGCCAATGACTTGGCCGTCCAGGATGATCTGACCTTCGCGCCCCGTGATGAAGCCGGGTGCGTGGCCGGGCACCAAGGACACGACCTCGCCTAGCCCAAGGTCTCGCACGATAGCCTCAATCAGACCCTTTACGTCGGCAAATCCAACTTTGGCGGCCTGTTCCACGCAGGCAAATCGCAACCGGTTGGCGTGACCACTTCCCATGGCCGGGTCCACGACGAAGCCCACTTCGAACAACCGCTGCGGCAAAGCGCGGTGCTTGTTGTGGCCAAGTACGCGCAGCAGGCTGGGTGTAAGCCACGTGCGAAGAATGGTCTGCTCCTCGAGGACCGGGTTGCGGACGCGCACTGGGTCGTGCTTGGCGGCGTCAGCCCCCCAGTGGGTCCACTGGTCGGCTTCGTTGCTGAGTGTGAGGGTGCGCGCTTCATGGAATCCATGGCCCACCAAGGCGGCGCGCAGACGGTCCTCCAGGCCTTGGTGTGCGAGGCGCCCCCCGAAGGTACTGGTCTTCGGTAGTTCACCCGTGAAGTGTTCAAACCCGTAACCGATGGCCACGTCTTCGATGAGGTCCCAGTCATGCAGGATGTCGAAGCGCCACGGCGCGATTTCCACCAAGACATTGGTGTCGAATGCCTCGGCGCCGTGGCCCATGCGTTGCAGGCACTGGGCAACGTCATCTGCGCTGACCTGCAAGCCAAGGATTCGTTGCACCTCCTCAACCTCGATGCGGCGCTCGGCCGGGCGCAGGTCTGGGCACGTCCACGTGCCGCTTGCATCGTGTACGGTGACCGCTTCAATGGTCCCGCCCCGCTCGGCAAAGCCAGTTGCTAGGAGTGCAATCGTGCGGCGGACGCTCACGGCATCCGTCCCCGTGACGTCCAGAAGGAGGTCGCGCGTGGCCGACGTGACAGTGGTCTTTGCCGCATTGATGACGGGTGGCAGCGACAACACTTCGCCGTCAGAGTCCAGGAACACGGGGAACGCATCGTCTGGGAGCAAATGGGCAAATTCCCTGCCTTTCGGGTGCTCCTCCATGATGGCCGCCGGCGTCATTTCCCGGGTTTGTGCCAAAGGCACGAATGGCTTGTCGTCGGGGCCAACGCACGTGTACGTGAAAGGGCCCTTGAGGGGCGCCCCACCCGGCGCGGCGTCGTGGACGCCGATCGCAATCTTGCGTCGCTTGCGGCCGGGGGCCAACGTCAATTTCTCCTGGGCATCCATGACGGTCTTGACGTAGTCGTCATCGAACGGCACACCGCGCACGAAGCACAAGGCCGCAAATGGTCGAACGGCGGCGACGGATTCGTCAACACGCAGTTCCGTCTGGGCTGGCTGCACCTCATAACGGGGTAGGCCGGGCCGCACATCCATGAAGGCCCGCATGGCGCGCCCCGTACCTTCCAGGGTCAAGAGGTCCGGGCGGTCGGGGAACCATTCAATCGTGATGGCGTCGCCATCCACTTTGTCCAGGTCGCCACCCATCATGGGCATACGCTCCCCCAGTTCCTCGCTTGAGCACTCCTTGCCGATGAGTCGGTTGAGGTCCTGGCGGTCAAAGGTGACAACGGGCACGACGCTCGGACCCCCGTCACCTCAAAGGGATTTACGGGAAGCATCCGCCCGCCGCGCCACGGGCCACTTATCAAGGAGGCCTGAGTCGGCCCAGCCATGCAGGTCCTGGACGGAACCCCCGAACCCACCAAGGAACTACTCGAAGAAGGCGTGCGCCGGATTGAATGGGCCCGCCGTCATATGGGCGTCGTGGGTGCCATTCGCACCCGCTTCGAGGATGAGCAACCCTTCGCTGGCCTCCGGGTCGGCATGGCGTTGCACGTGGAAGCCAAGACCTGCAACCTGGCCTTGACCCTGCAAGCCGGCGGCGCCGACGTGCGCTTGGTCGGCTGCAACCCGGACTCCACGGACGACCGCGTCGTGGTTGCCATGAACCAGCATTACAATCTCCCAACGCGGGCCAAGAAGGGCCAGAACCGCGACGAATACTACGATGCCCTGCACTGGGTCCTCGACCACAAGCCCCACCTCGTCATCGACGACGGCGGCGACCTAGGCTTCCTCGCCCACACGGAACGCACGGACGCCTTGGAACACATCAAGGGCGGTGCCGAAGAAACCACCACGGGCGTCATCCGGTTCCAAGCCATGCATGATGAAGGGAAACTCAGATTCCCTGTCCTCAATGTGAATGACGCCTTGATGAAGCACCTCTTCGACAACCGCTACGGCACCGGACAATCCACGTTCGACGGCTTGTTCCACGCCACCAACCTCGTCATCGCCGGCAAGACCCTCGTGGTAGCCGGTTACGGTTGGTGTGGCCGCGGCATCGCCATGCGCGCCAAGGGCCTCGGCGCGGACGTCATCGTCACGGAAGTCAACCCCGTCAAAGCCATCGAAGCACGCATGGATGGCCACCGCGTCATGACCATGGCCGACGCTGCAAGCCACGCCGACTTCATCGTCACCAGCACCGGCTGCCTCGACGTCATTGACGAACGCCACATCCCCCACCTCAAGGACAACGTCGTGATGGCCAACGCTGGCCACTTCGACAACGAAATCAACAAGCCGGACCTGGAAGCCAATGCCGCAACCATTGAAACCGTCCGCGAAGGGGTGAAGGCCTACACCCAGAAAGACGGCCGAACCTTGTACCTCATCAGCGAAGGCCGCCTCGTCAACCTCGCCAGTGGCCAAGGTCACCCGGTGGAAATCATGGACACCAGTTTCGCCGTGCAGGCCCTCGGCCTGGAATGGGTCCACAAGAATCCCGACTTGGCGCCCGGCGTGTACAACCTGCCCGATGAATTGGACCAGGAAATTGCCCGCGTAAAACTGGCCAGCCTCGGCATCACCATTGACCGCCTGACCGCCGAGCAAGAAGAATACCTAAGCACCTGGGAACACGGGACTTAGGAGATCGCCCGCTCCACCCACCCCACGAGGTCCTCGTCCTCGGCCAGTAATTCTTGGTCCACGGTAACCCAGCCGCGCATTGGCGTACCGCCGCCCGGCGCAAAGGACCCCACGCCCTCCTCGGAGGCAATTGCTTCATTGGCTCCGTCCCCCAGTTTTACCATTAATCTGTCCGCCATGACGCCCGCAACCATCACGTCATTAAGGTAAAACCCGTAGCCGCCGAACATCTTCTTGCCACGGCCTTGGGGGAAGCAGTCGTGCAGGCGTTCGGCGAGAACTTCATCGTAAGCCACGCCCGGGCACGAGGGGGGGCGCACAAGAATGGCACGGGCTGGTGCTGGGCGACGGTAACCTCATGGCCGACCCCTCGGTGGCTCGGTTGTGCCGTTCCTCGTCGTCGTCGGACACACGAACCTGGACGTCCAACTGCAATTGGGTCACTTCCCCGGCCCCGGCAAGTCATCGCCGGTGCAATCGCGTCGCACCGTGTATGGGGGCACTGCTTGCAACATTGCCGCCCACGCGGCCGGTCTCGGCGTACCCACCCGGTTGTGGTCACGCGTCGGCGCCGACATGCCCCCTGATTGGCGCGGCCGCTTGGAGGAGGCCGGTGTGGAGACGGCGTTCCAAGAGGACGGGAAGGGGACGCCTACGTGCTTCGTCCTCACGGATGCCGACGGCGAGCAAGCATACCTCATGGACCAGGCTGCCATGACGCCGCCTTACACCGTGCCTACGTCGGTGCTGCGCGACGTGGAATGGCTCCACATTGCAACCGGAGACCCACAGGCGTACCTTGGCCTCGCCAAGGAGGCAAAACGGGAGGGCATCAAGGTGGCCTTGGACCCCGGCCAAGAGATTCACTTTGCCTACGACGAGGAGTCATTTAGGGCGCTCCTTGGCGAATCCGACGCTCTCTTTTGCAACCAAGGGGAAGCCGAGGTGGCCATGGGTTTCATGGACTACGCGGACCCCGTCCAATTCCTGGAACATGTGGACACCCTCGTCATCACGCGGGGCCGCCGCGGTGTAAGTCTGTACCGCGAGGAAGGCCATGTCCACCTAGATGCGCCATCCGTGCAGGTCGTAGACCCCACCGGCGCCGGCGACGCCCTGCGTTCCGGATGGTACGCCGCGTTGCACCAAGGACGCAACCGCAAGGAGGCCTTGGCCGTCGGGCAAAGGGCGGCTGCAGCCTGCATTCGGTTTGCGGGGCCGCAGGCGCATTTCATTCAATGGACGGACCTGCGGCCATAGTATCCGTGCCCCGCTCACCGGCCACCGGCAGTTTATATTGACGTAGTGTTCAATTGTATGTGTGGAAGTCGAGGAGGCCGCGGACGCCATTCGGCGCATGGAGATTCGGGGCGCCACCGCAATCGCTCGCACAGCAGCCACCGCCCTCGCCCATCATATCATTGACACCGAAGGAGACCCCCGAACCGCGGCCCGAGAGGCGGCCCACGCCCTCGTGGCCACCCGTCCCTCAAGTATCGCACTGCATAATGCAGTCCACCAATTGTTGAATCGGGTCCTGGCGGCCGAGGACCCATGGTCTGCGGCCCAGCCAGCCCTGGAATCCTTCCTGGCTGAACTTGCCACCGACGAGGAGGCCACCCATCAAGCGGCCGCCGAGGAGGTCAAGACACACCCCCGAATCGTCACTGTCTGCCATGCCACGCAAGTTGTAGACCCGGTGCTTCGCGCCCACCGGGATGGCGTTGAAGTGCATGTCACGTGCCTAGAAACACGGCCATGGGGCCAGGGCCGCATCACGGCGCAGGCGCTTGCAGACCAAGGGGTCCCCGTGGCATTCATCGTGGATGCAGTTGCGGCCCAACGGGTGTTGGCTGGCGACGTTGACATGGTCCTCGTCGGAGCCGACACCGTGCTGAGTGACGGTTCCCTCATCAACAAAATTGGGTCACTGCACCTGGCACTGGCGGCCGCGCGCGCAGACATTCCATTCCACTCCGTCGCCTCGGGTATCAAGTACACGACCAAAGCCCGTGTGGAAATCGAAAAACGAAGCCCCGAGGAAGTATGGAAAGATGCTCCACCAGGCATCACTGTGGAGAACCCCGTTTTCGACGAGGTCCCGGCCGACCTCATTACGGGCTACGCCACGCCCTGGGGCATGCTACCGCCCATCGAAGCAGTCGACCGGAGGCTGTCGTGACCGGCGAGCCATCGGCTCTCTCAGAATCGGTGGTGGCCACGTATGCCCTGGCTAGCGATGCTGACCGGCCAACGGAAGACTTGGCCCGCATCGTGGCCATGGAGCAATCGACGGGCACATGGACGAAGGTCCCTGAACGCCCGGGCAGCCGCGAAGGCGACCTAGCCGCCTGGGTGGTCGACGCGGACGAAGGCCATGGCACGGCACGCGTGGCATTCCCCCTGGAGATCTTTGAGCCCGCCAACTTCGCGGGCACATTGTCAATCATCGCCGGCAACCTGTTCGGTCTCGGTAGCCTCACGAAGGCAAGATTGCTCGACATTGACTTCCCCGCTCAGTTCACGCGACATCATGCGGGGCCCCGTTTCGGGGTGGACGGCGTGCGACGACTGGTGGGCACGGACCATGAACCACGACGCGCCCACGCTGGTACCATCATCAAGCCCAAAGTGGGCCTGGACCCCAAAGGCACTGCGGCCGTCGCCAAGGAAGCCGCGCTCGGAGGCTTGGACTTCATCAAGGACGACGAGACGCTGACTGACCAAGCCTTCTGCCCCCTCGACGAGCGCGCGCGCCTGGTGCTCGACGCACTAGACCAAGCCTACGACGAAACCGGTCATCGAACCCTGTACGCTGTGAACGTCACCGCGGGCGGGGCCGAATTGGCCGACCGCTGGGAATCCGTTCAGCAATACGGCGCAAATTGCGTCATGATTGACGTGCTCACCGCGGGCTTCGACGCTCTCGCGACGCTCCGTCACTTGGTCGACGTGCCCATCCATGTACACCGCGCAATGCACGGCGCCATGACACGCAGCCCCGACTACGGCATCGATATGCTGGCCCTTTGCCACCTAACGAGGCTTGCCGGCGGGGATCAACTGCACATTGGTAGCGCATCCGGCAAAATGGAGCACAGCCACGGCCTCGAGGCAATGCTCAACGCCTTGACCGGTCCACGCCACGGCCTAACCACAGTATTCCCGGTGGCGAGTGGAGGGCTCCACCCCGCCAGCGTGGACGCGGAAGTCCGCGCGTTCGGGGCCGATGTGGTCGTCCAAGCCGGGGGTGGCGTCCATGGACACCCCGACGGCACCCGCGCCGGTGCCCACGCGCTAGCGACCGCCGTCCGCGCAGTCGCGGCCGGGCAACGACTGGATGACACCACCGACCCCGCCTTGCGCGCGGCGCTGGAAAAATGGGGTGGAGAGGAGTACGGATATGACCGCTGACGCGCCACCCTCAAATCCCGTTCGAGATGGCCTAGCCGTTCGCTGCCTAGACCTGCGAACGGGCGGACCAGAAATCTTCCTCACCCCGGAAGACGCCCGCCACCTCGGGCTGCGTGCCCACGACCGGGCAGTCGTGCAAAGTGACGCGGGCGAAGCACGCGCCGCAGTCAGCGTCTGGAGGGGATTTCTGCCGCCGGGCGAAGCGGGCTTGAGTCAGGAACTATGCGACCGCATCCAACCGGGCAACCGCGTACGAGTGCGCCGCAGCGCCCGCCCAGAGTCGGTTGGCCTCGTGCGCCGGAAACTGACTGGCGAACGGCTCACTAACGAAGAAGTCCGGCATGTAATCAGCGACATTGCCGCCGGCGTCCTTACCCCCATTGAACTCATGGCGTGGGCGTGTGGCATGCAAGTCCATGGGCTCGACCGCGATGAGACCGTGGCATGCATTGAAGCCATGGTGGCCAGCGGTGAACGCATTGAATTTGCCGAAGGCCCCGTCGTCGACGTGCACAGCATCGGCGGCGTCCCCGGCAACAAGTACGCCCCGCTTGCCGTCAGCATCGTCGCCGAACACGGCATCCGCATTCCCAAGACCAGTAGCCGTGCCATCACCAGCGCCTGTGGCACCGCCGACTTCATGGAAGTGCTGTGCCCGGTGGCCCACAGCGCTCGGGCCATTCACGACATCACGGAGCGCGTCCGTGGTACCCTGGCATGGGGCGGAGGAGTAAGCCTCGCGCCCGCCGACGACGCCATCATCCGAGTGGAATACCCCCTGGGCCTCGATCCGCCCAGCCAACTCTTGGCTAGTGTACTCTCCAAGAAATTGGCCGTCGGTGCCAAGAAAGTCCTCATCGACATCCCTACCGGCGCCGGCGCCAAGGTCGCCGACGAAACCGCCGCCCGCGACCTAGCCCGCGAATTCATTGCCACCGGCCACCGCGTCGGCCTTGATTTGCAAGTGATGCTAAGCCAAGGAGACCGACCCCTGGGCAGCGCCATCGGTCCCATCCTAGAAGCCCAGGAAAGCCTGCGAGCACTGGCCGGTCAAGGACCTGCCAGCGTCGAGGACAAGGGATGTACCATGGCTGGTCGCTTGCTCGAAATGGCCGACGTATGCAGCCCCGGCGACGGCGAACGACTAGCCCGGGAGACCCTCGCATCCGGACGGGCCCTGGCCCGCTTCCGCAAAATCATCGAAGCACAAGGCGGCAACCCCGACGTCACTCCGGATGACCTAGCGCCTGGGCCCCACCACGTGGACGTCAAATGCCCCTACGATGGCACCGTGACAAACGTGGACATCCGGGCCCTCGTGCAAATCGTGCGCGCCACCGGCAGCCCCCACGACCAAGGCGCCGGAATGATGGTCCATGTCCGGCCCGGCGACCCCGTTGAGGACGATCAACCCCTGTACACGCTTTACGCCCACACGGCTGAAGCCCTCCGCGAAGCCAAACAACTAGCCCGCCGACTCCGTCCATATAACATCAGTGGCGGCGAGGTTCTCGACGTGGTAACCTAGCCCCATCGGGGCGGGACTTCTTGACTTTGTGCACCCCGGACATGCCCCAATGCCTAAGAGGGGGCACCCATGGGGCAACCACAAGGAGATACCATGCCTCTTGTTGGTACCCAAGCCCCCGACTTCACCGAACTCGCCGTCACCGGCGAAACCATCGCCCCCCTTACCCTCAGCGACAACTGGAAGGAAGGCAAGTTCACTTGCCTGTTCTTCTACCCGAAGGACTTCACCTTCGTCTGCCCCACGGAGATCATCGCCTTCGACCAGGCCATGGAAGAATTCGAACGCCGCGGCTGCCAAGTCGTTGCTTGCAGCACCGACCAAGAATTCAGCCACCTCGCCTGGAACAACATGCCCCGCAGTGAGGGCGGCCTCGGCGGTGTCCGCTACCCCATCGT
>JBFJXU010000045.1:0-12473 GCA_041622975.1 Thermoplasmatota archaeon | reverse complement strand
GTTCGGCGGGGTCTTCGATGTTGACGAGAAGAACGCTCACTGGGCGGGGAATTGGGTCTTCCACTTGGGACACAACCGCGCGGTCGACGCCACACGCGTCGCGCATGATACCGGCGGAGTTCGCCGCGAAGGCGGGGTCCAGGAGCGCGTCCTCCTCGGCTTTCCAGGTGACCATCACCAAGTGTTCAGCGTCCCGGGTGACTGCCACGTCGTAGATGTTGGTTGCAGTCAGGTGCAGTTCACCCAGGTAAACGGGGTTGGCTGGGTCGGTGAGGTCTGTGAGAACCACGCCCGTTGAGTCACCCGCTTTGACTGCGCCAATGCGACGGCCATCCGAAGTTTGCTGGGCGTCGCCGCAACTGCTGCCCCCGGGGCTTGTGCCCTCAGCCGTTGTCAGTGGATCCCAGCCGAGAATCTCGAAGTTGGGCGTGGAGAGTCCGGCGTGTTGGTCGAATGCGCCGTGGTCGTGGCCGTCGCCGCCTATGAGGGCTTTCTCAAACCAAAGGGGGTCAAACACCAGACGTTCTGCATCGTCATCCACGGGCCCTAACGGGTCCGCCGTGCAGCCTGCAAGAGCCGACGCCGTGAGTAGCAATAAGACAATGATTCGCATACGTGGCTGAATGCCCGGCTAGCCTTGATAGTTGCCCAGCCCGGCCCGCGCGTCAATGCCCAAATAGAAGGGCATCGTGGAAGCCTCGTGGCCCTCCCATCGCTGCCAATGGTTGACCCCCGGGACCTGCCGGAGGACCACGTGCCCGCGGGCGCGGCCGGGGTGACACCAAGCGGTCGTCCCCGGTTGCCTGAGTGGTTCCGCACCAAGGCGCCGGGTGGCGAGCGCTTCAAGGAAATCCGCATGGCACTTCGGGAACGAGGCCTTGCAACCGTCTGCGAAGAGGCCCGGTGTCCCAATCTGGCCGAATGCTGGAGTGGTGGGCCTACGGGCCACGCCACTGCCACGGTCATGGTCATGGGCGACACCTGCACCCGGGGCTGTCGGTTCTGCTCGGTGCCCACCGGGCGCCCCAACCCCTTGGACGCCGAAGAGCCTCGCAAAACTTCGGAAACCGTGGGCATCATGGGTGCATCGTACGTTGTAATTACCAGCGTTGACCGCGACGACCTACCCGATGGCGGCGCGGGTCATTTCGCGGCCGTCGTTAAGCGGTGCAAAGAGGATCACCCTGACTTGGTGGTTGAGGTCCTGACCCCTGACTTCGCGGGCGACGAGGACGGGCTTCAGCGCGTCATCGACAGCGGTGCCGACGTCATCGCCCACAACATCGAGACAGTACGTCGCCTTAGCCCTGTCATTCGAGACCGCCGGGCGGACCATGACCAGTCACTCAAGGTTCTCGCCGAATACAAGGCCCGGGGGGCACGGTTCACGAAGACGAGCATCATGGTGGGCCTTGGTGAAACCGAGGCAGAAGTGCAGGAATGCCTGGAAGAACTGCGTGACGCCGGCGTGGACATCGTGACGTTTGGCCAGTACCTTCGGCCCACCCAGGAGGCACGCCACTTACCCGTCGTGGAATACGTCGCCCCCGAACAATTTGCCCGCTATCAGGAGATGGCCGAGGAGATGGGCTTCCTGTACGTGGCTTCCGGCCCGTTGGTACGGTCATCTTACCGTGCCGGCGAGTTGTTCCTAGAGGGCATGATTCGCGACGTCAACCCGGCGAAGTCCTGAAATCCCCGCACGCGCAGGGAGGCATCGTTGGCAGTAACTGACTACCTCCCATATGCCCAGTTCGCGGCCCAGTTTGCCTTGATTGCTGGCGCCTTTTTCGCCGGCTACCAGTTTCTCTTGACACGCCGTCAGCGCGAGGATGAAGCGGCGCTCGGCGTCTTGACGAATCTCCAGGACGGCGACTTCCGCGTGGCCTATGCGACAGTGTGGACGCTGCCCATTGGAGCGTCGCCCCAGCAGGTTGAGGAGGAGGCAGAGGAGGCGGCCAATTGTGTCATCATGACGTTCGAGAGTCTGGGGGTCATGGTCCACAGTCGCATCGTTCCGCTTGATGTGGTTGACCAAGTGATCGGAGGTTTCCTGCGTGAATCGTGGCGTCGTCTAGAACCGGCGATTCAGGAGCGCCGACGGGCGCTTGGCGCGCCGCGCTATGCTGAATGGTACCAATGGCTCGCCGAACAGGCCGAAGTTCGCCGCAAGCGGCGCACGGTTCCCGCCCACGAGGCCTTCAAGGCGTGGCGAGAATAGGACAAAACTAGGGTTCGCGGTTCGCGTCCGGGAAATCCCGGTACAGTCCAAAGTGGAGGTTGGTCACCTTGGACCACACAGCCGCGTGTAGTCGCTCCTCGTCGCCTGCCCGGGGCGTGACTGAATTGAATGCCGCATCCAGTTGGGCCAGGTCCCTGGTCTCAATGACCACGTGCCATTCCCCGATTGGAGCCGAACAGAGGCCAAGCTTGCGCCGTTCCAGGAACCAAGCCTCAATGTCTCCTTTTGCTCGCATGTGGTCGAGGAATGCTTTGGTGGCGTCGGCGAAGGCCATGTCTTTGACCCCAGGATGCAGATCGCACCAGATATGATACCGGTCCATGAGTAGGCACGCGCCGTTGACGCCATATGCATGCCGCCGGCTTTCGCCGGGCACGAAACCTATTTTGTCCGCGTAAGATAGAGGTCTATGGCCCCAGAGCATTGGCTGTTCGTCGGCGGCGTGGCATTGATTCTTTTGACGGTGGTGGCGCCAGTCCACCGAGTGATTACATTGTCGGCTAAGTGGACCAATTTGCAGGGTGCAATCATTGCCTCAGCGACGGGTAGCCCGTGGCCGACCAAGGGTTCTGGTGGCGCCGGGTCGTCAGCCAAGACGCAACGTGACACGGATGCCCGTGCGTGCGTGGATGACGTCCTCAGGATTCTTGAGGCGATGAAGGACACGACGCACATCCTACGCGGCCGGACCCGGACAGCGTTGGCCTTTGCCCTGATTGGACTTCTGGCGTGGTCTGTGATGTGGCTGCTGGTTTTCCCCAGCGACGAGTTCCATGACATAGCATTGGCATTGCTGGGAATGTTGGCCAGCCTCCTGGCGGCGGTCGCCGGCTTCTACTATGGGAACCAAGGGGTTGCTCTGCCGGATGGAATGAAGGGCCGCTCTGTCGATTTGATGCAGGGTGGCGGGCCTGCCGACCCTCGCGAGACGGCGATGCGTCTACGGTCCATGGCGGTCAATCTTGAGGGTGCCGCCCGGGACCAGGTACTCCAACTAGCATCTCGGTTTGATGCGCAACTGCCCAACCCCACATAGACCTGAAACCAGATTCAGGTATTGCCGCGTGCCTTAAACCGAATGGCCGGATGGCCCGCTCGAAGCACCATGACCAAGCCCCTGATGCTCCTTGAGAGCCGCAAGAAGGACCTTGGCCTGGACCTCTCCGACGACGATCTGGTCAAGATGTACGTCACCATGGTCCGCACGCGCAAGTTCGATGACAAATTCATCCTGCTCCAGCGCCAAGGCCGCATCGGATTCTACCTCGCCGCAACTGGCCAGGAATCCGGCCACGTAGGCGCCGCCTACGCCCTGGAAGACGACGACTGGATTGTCCCCCACTACCGCGACCAAGGCATTCCGCTCCTCAAGGGAATCACCATGGAAGCAATGGCCCACCAATGCTTCGGCAACGCCCAAGACAACACCAAAGGCCGCCAGATGCCCGTCCACTACTCGTTCAGGGACATCAACTTCTACTCCATCAGCAGCCCGCTGGGCGTGCAGATCATCCAAGCCGCCGGCATGGCGTGGGCCCAGAAGTATCGTGGCACCAAGCAGGTCTCCATGGTTTTCTTCGGGGACGGTTCCAGCAGCGAAGGCGACTTCCACAGTGGCATGAACTTCGCCGCCGTCCAGAAAGCCCCCTGCATCTTCATCCTGGAGAACAACCAGTGGGCCATCAGCGTCCCCACAGCCAAACAATCGGCAAGTGAAACCTTCGCGGACAAGGCGGTCGCCTACGGCATGCCCGGTATCCGGGTCGACGGCAACGATGTCTTGGCCGTCTACAAGGCGTGTAAGGACGCCGTTGACCACGCCCGCGCCGGCAAGGGCCCGACCCTCATTGAACTGGTCACCTATCGGCGCGCAGCCCACTCGACGAGCGACGACCCCAGCCGCTACTGCCCCCCCGAAGAACTCGCCGAATGGGAGAAGAAGGACCCCATCACTCGCTTCGAGAAATACCTCCTCAAGAAGGAAATCATTGACGAGGACTTCATCGCCAAGACCGCCAAGGACGCGGAGGCCGAGGTAACCGCCGCAATCAAGGCCGCCGAGAAGGCGCAGTGGAATCCGGACCCCGACACCTTGTTCGAGGATGTATTTGCCGAGACCCACCCGGCTCTCGAAGAACAACGTGCTCAGATGCACCGCGAAATCGACGAATACGGGATGCCGGAGGGGCACTAAATGACGAAAATGACGCTCATCCAAGCGGTCACCCACACCCTCGACCAAGCCATGGAACGGGACCGCGACGTGGTCGTCTTCGGTGAAGACGTGGGCCCCAATGGCGGCGTTTTTCGAGCCACAGATGGCCTCACCAAAAAGCACGGCGAAGACCGTTGTTTTGACACGCCGCTGAACGAGAACCTCATCGTCGGGGCCGCCATTGGTATGGCCGCCTACGGCTTGCGCCCTGTGCCCGAGATTCAGTTCATGGACTACATCTGGCCCGCGTACGACCAGCTGATCAACGAAGCCGCCAAACTGCGTTACCGCAGCGGCGGCGAGTACTGGTGCCCCATGACGGTCCGGACTCCCTACGGTGGCGGTATTCGGGGTGGCCACTACCACAGCCAAAGCGGCGAAGGACCCTTCCTGTACGGGAGCGGCCTCACCATTGTCGCCCCCAGCACGCCACACGACGCCAAGGGCCTCCTGCATGCATCCATTGAATTGGATGACCCCGTCATCTTCATGGAACCCAAGGCGCTCTACCGCGCCGCCAAGGGTGACGTGTCCGAGGAGTACTTCACCGAGGACTTGGGCAAGGCAGCCGTTCGCCGCGAAGGCAGCGACATCACGCTGGTCTCCTACGGCTCCACCATGCCCATGACGCTCAAGGCAGCCGAAGCAGCCGCCGGCAGCGACGTGGACGCAGAAGTCATCGACCTGCGAACAGTGTACCCCTGGGACAAGAAGTGCGTCCTTGATTCCGTACGCAAGACCGGCCGACTCGTAGTCGTCAACGAAGCCCCTCTCACCGGCAGTATGGCCAGCGAAATCAGTGCCACCGTCGCCGAAGAGGCCATTGAGTACATGGAAGCCCCCATTGCTCGTGTTACTGGCTACGACGTTCCCTTCCCCTACACCCTCGAAGGGCTCTACATGCCCAACCCCAACCGCATCATGAACGCCATCGAGAAGGTCATCAATTACTGAGGTATTCACATGTTCAGTTTCAAGCTCCCCGACATTGGAGAAGGTATTCAGGAAGGCGAAATCGTCACCTGGCTCAAGCAAGAAGGCGATGCCGTCGCCGAAGACGAACCGTTCGTCGAAGTCATGACGGACAAGGCCACTGTGGAACTCACGAGTCCGCGGGCCGGCACCATCGCCAAGCTGTACTTCGGCGAGGGCGACATGGCCGAAGTGGGCCAGGTCATTGCCGACATCGAGGAATCCGGTGATGACGTCGGCTCGTCCGACGGCGAGAATGAGTCGCAACCTGACGCCGACACACAAGACGAGGCCGAAGACGAAGAGGAAGAAAAGACACTCTTCGAACTGCCCAAGGAAGGTGCTGCTGCAACCAAGACACTGACGCGCCGCACCAATGGTGCCGCAGCGCAGAAATCGGTCAGTCAAGTCCCCGAAGGCTACAAGGCGACCGCAGCCCCCGCTGTGCGCAAGTACGCCCGCGAGAAGGACGTGGACATCAACCAAGTGCTTGGGAGCGGAGAGAACGGCCGAGTGGTACGGGCAGACATCGACACGTACCTCCAATCCGGTGGCCAATCTGCACCTGTGGCGGCTGCCGTGGGTGGCGCTCAATTCGATTACACTGGCGTTCCCTACTCCACCGACCCCGACCGCGAGGAACGTGTTCCCGTCAAAGGCCTCCGGCGCACCATCGCCAAGGCCATGTCGCGCAGCAAGTACACGGCCCCCCACTTCACCTACGTCGCGGAACTGGACGCCGACAACATGGTTGCCTTCCAGAAGGATGCTAAGAAGATGGCTGAGTCCCGTGGCACGAAGTTCACGTTCTTGCCCATCATCGCCAAGGCCGCGGTCGCCGCCCTCAAGGCCCACCCCGACGTGAACGTGGCCTTCGACGAAAACACTGGCGAACTGGTGAAGAAGAACTACTGGCACATCGGAATCGCAACGGCCACGGACGCCGGCCTCATTGTCCCCGTCGTCAAGCACGCCGACAAGAAGGGCATGTTCGACATCGCAGACGAGATCGCTGATCTTTCCGAGCGCACACGCAACATGAAGGCTAAGCCCGACGAATTGTCTGGGTCCACCTTCACCATCACCAGCCTCGGCAAGATTGGTGGCGTGCTGGCCACCCCCATTCTGAACTACCCCGAGGTAGCCATCATGGGCATTCACGAACTCAAGCAGGTCCCCGTTGTCAAGGATGGCGACATCACCATCGGCTGGCGCATGAACCTGAGTTTCTCGTTCGACCACCGAATCGTCGATGGCTACAACGGCGCCTTGTTTGCCCAGACGCTCATCCGGTACCTCGAGAACCCCAGCCTACTCCTTCTGGAGAGCTCCTAACATGGCTGACAAGACCTACGATGTGGCCGTGGTCGGCGCCGGGCCAGGGGGCTACGTAGCCGCCATTCGAGCCGGTCAACTAGGCCTCAGGACGGTCATCATCAATGACACGGAACTAGGCGGCGTGTGCCTCAACTGGGGTTGCATTCCATCGAAGGCCATCATTACCACTGGCAAGCAGGTCAAGGCGGCCAAAAACGGCGGCCGCGGCGTCAAATTCGGCGACATCAAAGTGGACATGCCGGGTGTCATTAAGCACAAGAACGGCGTCGTCAAGCAACTCACCACGGGTGTAGGTGGCCTCCTGAAAGGTAACTCAGTAGACATCCTGAAGGGCCGCGCCAAACTCAAGGACAAAACAACCCTCGAAGTAACTGGCAAGGATGCCGGCACGGTGAAGGCCAAGAATATCATTCTAGCGACCGGGTCAAGCACCATCGAAATCCCGGGCTTCGCTTTCGATGAGAAGCGCATTCTCTCCAGCACGGGCGCTCTCGACCTGCAGGAGGTCCCCAAGCACCTCGTCATCATTGGTGGTGGGGTTATCGGCCTCGAACTTGGTTGCGCGTACAGCAACTTAGGCACCGAGAAGGTCACCGTCATCGAAATGATGGACCAACTTGTCCCCGGCGTGGACAGCGAGGTAGCCAAGACTCTGGCGAGACTCCTGAAGAAGAAGGGTTTCGACATCCACTTGGGCGCCCGTGCCAAGGGCGTGGACGCGCTCAAGACAAAGGTCAAAGTGACATTCGAGGACGGGAAGGGAAAGGAACACCAAGTAGATGCCAGCCACTGCCTCGTGTCTGTCGGTCGCCGACCAAATACCAAGGACCTGGGCCTCGAGAAGACCGGGGTGAAGGTGGACGATCGCGGCTTTGTAGAGACCGACGACCGTGGACGAACCAACGTGCCAAACATCTTCGCAATCGGCGACATGACCCATGGCCCCATGCTTGCCCACAAGGCCAGCAAGGAAGGCATCGTTGCTGCCGAAGTCATCAGCGGCGACAAGGGGTCTGCCAAGGACTGGGTCACCATCCCGGGCGTCATCTTCACCGACCCCGAGATTGCCACTGCTGGACTCACCGAGGCGCAGGCCAAGGACGCGGGCCACGACATCAAGGTAGGGAAATTCAACGTGGGCGCCCTCGGCAAGGCGCTGGCTGACGGCGAAACGGATGGATTCTACAAGATGATCAGCGACGCCAAGACAGACCAAGTCCTGGGCATCCACATCATCGGGCCCCATGCATCGGACCTCATCAGTGAGGCGGCACTGGCGCTTGAAATGGGCGCCACTGTGGAAGACGTCGGCCTGACCGTACACCCCCACCCAACCCTAGGTGAGGGGCTTATGGAAGCGGCCGAGGCCCTCCACGGCAAAGCAATCCATGCCATGAACCGGTAAGCGATAGGTGAACCTGTCCTCGCGAGGATTCAAGTTGCAGTAACTAACTGGTCCTTTGTGCAGGTCCTGGTAGTCGAGGGGGGCGGCATGAAAGCCGCTTATGCAAATGGAGTGCTCTCCGGCTTCGAGGAAGCTGGCTACAGGCCATTTGATGCCGTAGTGGGCACCAGTGCAGGCGGTGCACTTGCAGCCTGGTATAGTGCAGGGCAGGCCGCGTACGCCGAAGGGACGTGGAAATATGCCGCAGACCCACGCATTCTGAACTACCGCCGCTTCCTTACCAGGCAAGGGCCGCTCCTGGACCATGAAGCACTCTTAGACATCGTCTACCAGGAGGAACACCCACTTGATGTGGAAGCAGTCAAACGCGCTGAGTGGCCCGTCCAAGTGAGCGTCGTGGACATCACAACGGGCGCGTGCGAATACCCTGATATTCGACAAGGCGACGTCATTGCTTGGCTCAAAGCCACTGGCCGCCTACCCTTTGCGTCCGGACCTCCGGTTACCATTGACGGCCGCACATTCCTTGATGGCGGCGTCCTTGACCCGGTCCCCGTCCGCTATGCTGTGGAGCGGCTTGGAGCAGACCACGTGACGTTGATTAGCAACAATCCACCGGGACCCAAACGCAAGGACCCGAAGCCCATGTTGATGCTGGCCAGTCGCCGCTACCCACACCTCAAGGATGGCATCCATGAACACCATGCCATCAAGGAAGCATCCATGGCGTACGCTGAAAACCCCCCCTCCGGCGTGCAGATTGATGTGCTTCGCCCAGGTGCACCGACTGGCTTGGGTCGCCTCACCCGGGACTTAGATCTCATCCAGGACGGTATTGCCCTGGGACGGGAGCATGCAGCCGAGTACCTACGCGACGCGTAGATGCGATACGGCCTCCGGTCGACCGGCGAGCACGGCTTCCATAATTGCTCCGGTCGCTTGGTAGCGCCGGTCGATGGTGTCATGCGTATGTGCGCCTAAATGGGGCGTGAGCAAAACGTTGGCAACTCCATGCCAGAAGCCGAGGTCAGGCTGTGGCTCCGCCGGCAGTACGTCTGCCGCGTAGCCAGTCAGATGGCCCGATTCCAGGAGGCGCATGATGGCGGTTTGGTCAATGACTTCCCCTCGGGCCGTATTGACCACGCACGCCCCCGGCGGAAGCGTAGCAAGGCGCCTGGCGTCCAGAAGGCCAGCCGTGCTGGAATCTAAGGGCACGTGGATGGTCAGGACGTCGCTTGCTGCAAGGAGATTCTCGATGGATGTGTATTCCACGGTTAGCTCAGGATTTTGCTGGAGGTCATGAGCAAGGACGCTGGCACCCATGGCCTGCAGGTACCGGCACACTTGCGAGCCGATCCGGCCTGTGCCAAGCACGCCAACGGTAACATCCCGCAGCGACCGCCCCACGAGTGCGTCCCTCGCCCAAGAGCCGCTTGACGTGGATTCATGGGCCGCTATGGTTCGACGCAGAAGGGCCAGCATAAGCCCCACTGTGTGTTCGGCAACGGCGTGGGTAGCGTAGTCACCCAGGTGGTAACAGGCGATTTCCCTCGCCGCCAAGTCTTCCAAAGGCAAGTGGTCGTAACCATCACTCCTCGTCACTACGGCACCGAGGTTATCCCAACCGGCTGGGTCAAGCCGGTCATGGATGGTTAGCGCTAGTACGCGACACTCACGGTCCGGAGTGATTTGACTCACGGACTCGGCGTACCACTTGGTCCCTGGGGGTAGGATGCCAACTCGTCGATGATCATGGGCGGGCACCGAGCAGGCGATACTCTTGGCCACGACCGGCCATTGCCAGAGCGCCTAAGAGTACACGCCTCGGTCTGCGGCTGTGCTCCAGGTCTTAGTGGTGGTCGTCTTGGTGGGATTGCAGCCGGGAGGTCCGGGTGCCGACGGCTGTATTGTGTACCCGGACCGAACCGTGGACTGTACGCAACGTGACGCCCCTCAAGAAGGCGGTGCCAACTGGGATGCGCTCGATGTGGCCCTGACTGTTGGTACGATTCTAGCCTCTGTGCTTGCATCGGCTGCCGGGGTTGTCATCGTCCGTCGCCGGCGCCGAGCCGTCGGTACGTACCTCAAGCGGCTTGAAGCGTCGTTTACCCGTTCCAAGGAAGATCCCGCCGTGGGCCTGCAGGATTTGTTGGCACTGCGCGAGGAAATCAATGCCCGCTACCAGCAAGGACGCCTGGAAGACGCCCCATTCTTGGACTTGTTACGGCGCATCGGGCACTACCTAGCCAGGGTCCGCATGGCCAACCTCCACCAGGTTGCACCCAGCTTGCCACCCAAGGTAACGGATGTGGTGCTGCGCTGTGTGGAAGATGGCGTGGTAACAGTTTCGGATTTGCAGCGTATCGAAGAGCAGGCGCGTCGGAGTAGGGTTCCTGCCGCCACCAGGGCCCAATTGATGGCTCTCGTGGACTCGTGGTCCAAACAGGACGAGGCAATCGCCCCGTAGGGTCACTCTCAAGTCTCGGGAGGGCCTCGAAGCTCTGTGAAGGTCATCGACCTTGGGCGCATGGAGTACGGCGAATGCTTGCAGTTCCAGCGTAGCCTTCGCGACCAACGCCAGCGTGGTGAAGGTGAGGACGCCATTCTGGTGGTAGAACATCCGCCTGTTGCCACCCTGGGACGGCGCGGTACTCCAGACCAGGTATTCGATGAGACCTTGCCCGTCCACGTGATCGAGCGGGGCGGCGAGGCAACATATCATGCCCCCGGTCAGTTGGTCGTGTATCCCGTTGTACGTCTGCCCGAAGGCGACAGGGATGTCCGCGCCTGGGTGCGGCACCTGGAGGCATTCCTCATTGGAATCCTGGCTGAGTTTGGAATTGCGGCGGAAAGTCGGCCTGATACTCCTGGCGTTTGGACCGTTGAGACTGGCAAGAAGATTGCCAGTATTGGCATCGCCATCCAACATTGGGTTTCCTTCCACGGGGTCGCCCTGAACGTCGACGTGGACCTTGCGGGATTCCAACGCATTGACCCATGCGGCATGGGGGCTGCCGTCATGACAAGTATGGCGGCCGAGGGCGCAGACGCAGCGTTCGAGGACGTTAAGCGGGTCGCTATGCGTCGGGCTACTGATCATTTTGAAGCCATCACAGCGAGCACACTCATTCACAATAATGCGTGATACGCCGTTTTTTCACGGCTAGGCGGCACACGATCTGCTTCCAGAGATTCGAACGTCCTGCGAAACGACCGCAGCCGAAAGTTTGCATCTCTACGTGAATCGGGTAATCGTAACCTAGTCGTCGCACTAGCTGTAGTTTCGCATGCCAAACCGGGGCTGTTTTGACCCAGTTTTCACTGTGAATTCTTGTGACCACACGCGTCGCCCTGTATACACGCGTGAGCACCGAGGATCAGGCCAAAGAAGGCTTCAGCCTCGACGCACAATTGGATCGTCTGCGCCTATACGCTCAAGCGCAGGACTGGGCAATCGCCGGGGAATTCGTCGACGAAGGCCACAGTGGCCGAACCACCCGCCGACCTGCCTATCAGGCGATGATGGCCGCCATGGAGGAATGGGACACGCTCCTCGTGCTCAAGATGGATCGCATCCATCGTAACAGCCGCAACTTCATGGCCATGATGGATGATCTCACCCGGGCCGACAAGGGGTTCGCCAGCGTAACCGAGAGTCTCGACACATCGACGGCAATGGGGCGGTTCGTGATGGATATCATTCAGCGGATTGCGCAGCTGGAATCGGAGCAGATCGGTGAGCGGGTCTACGTGGGCATGGAACAGAAGGCAAAGTCGCGAGGTGGCAGTTTGGGCAAGCCCGCGCCGTTTGGCTACGCGTACAATGAGCACCAGACGTTGACTGTCGTCGAGGACGAGCGACCATGGATCGAGGGCATTTTTGCACGATATCGGCGCGGTGAGGGTAAGCAATCCATTGCGGACTGGATGAACCAAGAAGGTCCTGCCACAAGGCGAGGCAAGCAGTGGACGGTGTGGAACATCACGCACATTCTGACCAACCCTGTCTATGCGGGGGCATTGCACTGGGGTGATCAGGTCCAACCCGGCATGCACGAAGCCATCATCGCGCCGCGAGACTACGATGCGGTCCAGGATCTAGTACGAGCCACAAGTCCCCGGCGCAGACTGGTTCGACTCACCCGGCTTTGACTGCCCCTTTTGGGGATGATGCATTGACTTCGCAAGCATTTCCTGTTTCACGCACTGGCGCAATTGCTAGGCATTAAGGTGAAATGACTGTGTCAATGTACAGTTATGTACACTGCGGGTGCTGATCCTCACTCACTCGCGACCTCATC
>JBFJXU010000044.1:0-12491 GCA_041622975.1 Thermoplasmatota archaeon | reverse complement strand
CGGTCCACTACGAACAGCCCCGATTCGGGGACTGCAATCCGCGTACCGTCCCGGTGCGTTACGGCATAGGCTTGGTTGCGGACCACGCGGTTTTCCAGGGCAAACAAGTCAACGACCCGGGAGCATCGGCGCATCAGGCGGCGCATGTCCAAGGGGTACGACCAGTCTGTGAACAAGACGTACGCTTGCTGGTAGCGTGCTAGTGCCGCCCATAGGTCGGCTGTAATCTGCTGAAACGCGGTTAGGCTGGTGTTGTCGATGAGCGTGGACACGCTGTCAAAGACCACCACCGCGTCCGGGTGATCAGCAGCCAAATCGGCTAGTTCTAGGACAAGACCGGGCAAGTCGTGGGGGTCACGGAGGGTAAAGTCCGCTTCCTCCTCGAAACTCATGAGGCCACTGTGGGCATCTACGAAAATCCAGGTGCCTTCGGTTTGCAGCCCAAGTTCTCGCATGTGGCGCCGCACCGCCGATGGAGGGCGGCTGGCGCATACCATAACGATGGGGCGTCCCTCGAGGGCCTGCGTCGCCGCAGCCTGGTACAAGAAGGCAGAACCATCGGTTCCGGGTTCGTTGCGGACCAGGATCACAGCGTGGTCAGGCAAGTCGCCTAGGGCCGTGTCGAGATGCGCGACTCCGAAGGCGGCCAGGGTATCACCGCGCCGTTACTTGGAGGGACCGGCACGCATCATCGATGGCCTGTTCCAGCGCCGAGCGGTCAATGCCGGCATCTGCCATGACCAGGAGGCCCAGTTCGTCATCCAGGCCTTGCAGGATGATTGTGAACTCACCTGCTTCAATGGCAATTCGCCGCACATCGTCCGTTCGGAGTTCCGTCACGGCCGTTTCGGCAGCCGCGAGGCACGCAGCGGCCATGGCGCTAACCATGTGCTCGTCTACGGGGAACGGGAACTGATTGACCCCGGGACGGCCATCGCGTGTAATACAGGCGACGGCCTTGATTCCGGGCTGCTGGCCGAGGGTCTTGAGGACCTGCTCGGCTTGTTCACGTTCACGCATGGCTTTCCTCCCGGCGGGCTTTGCGCGCCGCCTCGAGGGCGCGACTGAATGCTTGTGTACGTTTCCGTGACTCATCCCGCCTGGCAAAGGCGTCAGTAATGACTTCCAGGATTTGTTCAGGGTCGAGGGGCTTCGTGAAGAAGTTCTCGATACTAGCGTCGTTGATTGCGCTGACTGCGAGCTCCAAATCGGGGAACGCCGTGGCCATGATACGCGGCGTGTTGGGACTCAATTCCTTGGCGTGTTGCAGGAATTCAAGTCCGTCCATGCCGGGCATCTTGTAGTCGCTGATGATCAGGTCCACTTTGTTCTCCTTGAGTACCTTGATGCCTTCCGGGCCCGACAAAGCGGTCCAGACCAGCATCTCCGGGAAGGTCGCTTCCAGGAGGTCGCGCAGGCTATCGAGGATATCGGGCTCGTCGTCGACGATCAGAATGCTCGACTCCCCGGATTCACCGTCCATGACACCATGCTTGCCCGCTCGGTCGGTTTAACCATGACGCGAAGGGACCTCGTCCCCCTGGAGGTAAAGCCGCTAAGCCGTCGAGGTATCCCTCCGCCGTTCCCCACAGCCCCAGGTCCAATGAGAGCCGACACCGGGATTCAAAAGCGGCGGAGGCGCCAACCAGAAGGCATGGGTCCCCCAACCTGGATCAGCTCCAGGCTGGCTGCTTCTGCGGCCGCCTCAGGGCTGGCAATGGCCGCCGCCGGCGGCCTACTGTATTGGCAACGAGGCTCGCTGGCGGCATTGATTGCCGCCGCGCTGGGCATTTTCATCCTGGCATTCGTCCTGACCCGCGTCCTCGCGACGCGGTCCCCCCAACACACGACGGATGCTGATAGGCGCCGCTGGAACAGACACGCCGAACCAATGGCAGCCATGCTTTCGAATGCCCCGATGGTGTTGCTTCGCCTTGACGACAAGGGTCGCGTGGCGTCGGCAGATGGCCGTGTACGCCACTACCTGGACCGTTCGGCTGAGGATCTCAAGGATCAGCACGTATGCGACGTCTTGGGGAAGGAGGCGGGACGGGCGTGGAGGGCCGCACTTGAAGGCCGCCACGGAACGAGCATCGTGGAAGTACCTCCTCGCACCTTGGAGGTCCACATTTCCCGACTTGAGGTTCCCGAAGGCAAAAAGAAGGGACCCATGGGCCTCGATGAGGGGGCCATCGCAGTCATTCTGGATGTCACGGAGCGCCAACGGGGTGAAGAAGCAGACCGGGTCGCGTTGGAGAGGCTGCTCGAGATTGAGCAGCTCAAGACCATCAACCGGCTCAAGACCCAACTTCTCAACACTGCTAGCCATGAACTGAATACCCCCATCACACCCCTCCGCCTGCAGTCTCACCTGCTCGCCTCGGGGCGACTCGGCGAACTCAATGATCGTCAACGGCGGGCCGTTGACATCATCCACCGCAACCTCCTGCGCTTAGCCGACCTGGTGACAGACATCCTCGATGTTGCGCGGGTTGATAGCGGGAAACTCAAGGTGGAACCCGAAGAAACCAATCTGTCCCACTTAGTGCACGCCCTCCTCGAGGAACAGGAGGTGGCTGCCAAGGAACACGACCTGGACCTGCGGGCGTTCATCGAACCAAACGTGCGGGTACAGGCCGACCCGAAGCGAATCACACAGGTGGTTCAGAACCTGTTAGCCAATGCGTTCCGCTTCACCGACTCTCCAGGCCAGGTTACTGTACGACTCATGAGCGGCGATGACGCAACGCTTAGCGTGAGCGACACGGGCGTCGGGATGGATCAAGGGCAAATTGATGGCCTGTTCACGCCCTTCGGGCAAGTCCACGAAGATTCGCGGGGCGGGACGGGATTGGGCTTGTACATTTGCAAAGGAATCATGGAGGGCCACGATGGGTCCATTCGTGCTTCATCCCCAGGCCCCGGCCAAGGCACCACGTTCGAGGTCCGAATGCCCCTTGTCGCCTCCCCTCCCCGACGCACTTTGGAGAAAGCCTTGTGACCGAGGCCGCCGGAGGAAGCAGTATGGATGACCCGGGCCAGGTCGGCCTCTTTGCTGGTCTCTTCGACCGCTTCAGCGAAGTCGTAGGAGACGAAGCCAGCAGGGCATCGTTCCATTATGCTGGATTCCAGGAGGGGCGCCGCCTCGCCAGGGCCCGACCCGGCGACTTGGACACCTGCGTATCTTACTTTAGCCGAATTTTAGGCCAAGACCTGAAGGCCACCCAGGAGGATGGACTCGTCAAGGTCGAAGTAGCCACCGGGCCATTCAAGGACACCAGCAACCCCGTGATTGATGGCATCCTGACCGGCCTGCTGGAAGGAATGTTGAGGGAGGCACTCCGCAAGCCATACCGGAGGACCGAGAGCCCGAACGGCAGCCTCCACTTTGAGGTGAAGACGAATGGATGAGAAGAAAATCCGCGAGGTCTTTGCCACGTGGATGGAGGACTACATGCACGCCCACGTTACCAGGTTTTTCCGAGAGAACCCGGGCGTGATCGAAACAGTGGAAGGTTTGGCCTTACGCATGGGTGTGGATCAAAACGCGCTCAGGGAGTGCATCCAGGACCACGTCAAACTGGGATTGTTGCGGGAACGACGTATAGGAGACCGGGTACTGTTGATTTATGACAAGGAGCGCCAAAAGGCCATGGAACGCTTGATTACAGAAAGTCTCCAGCTTCGCATGGAGGACGCCCCATGAGCCCCTTGAATCCCGCCGCCGAGCCGGAGCGCTTGGCGACCGGCGTTCCTGGACTGGATGATATGCTACATGGCGGTTTCATCAAAGGGGACGCAGTCTTGGTGGCTGGCAGCCCGGGTACCGGCAAGACCACCCTTGGGCTGCAGTACCTTGCAGCGGGCATTGCCGCAGGCGAGCCCGGCATTCTCGTCACCTTCGAAATGCTGCCAGCCCAGTTGATTCGTGACGGCGAAAGCCGCGGCTACCCAATTCGTCAATGGGAGGAAGAAGGCATGCTGCGCGTCCTATGCACCCGCCCCGATGCCCTGCTGGCCGAAGTGGGCGGAGGCAAGACCATCCTGGACGAGATTATCCAGGAGACCGGGGCCCGGCGACTGGTGCTGGATTCCATGACCCACTTCGAGTTCGCCGGCATGGAGAACCACCGACTGCGTGAATCCATTAACGGCCTCATGAACCACCTGCGCCTCTTGGATGTGACACCACTGGTCACGCACGAGATTCCACAGATCGTGGGTCCGGCCATGACGGTGAGCGATTACGGCTTGGAATTCCTCGTGGATGCAGTCATTATTCTACGCTACGTGGAACTGGACGGACAACTGGACAAGGCCATCAACGTGCTCAAATTCAGGGGCAGCGGCCACGATCGGTCATACCGGCCCCTGGTGGCTAACTCATCAGGCATCGGCGTCCAAGGCCAGTTCGAAGGCGTCGAGAACATCAGCAGTGGCGCCGCCACCAAGTCTGTCACACAGAGGGCCAAGGAGCTGATCTAAGTGCTCTTGGTGGCCGCCGCATTCAGCATAGCGACGGCCATCGTGTACGTCTTCGTGGGCCGCATCGTGATTGGTCGCGGTATCGAAGGAGCGGCTGCGATGGCCAGCCAGGCGTTTGCCGCCTGGTGGTTCATGCTGGCGGCAAGCAGCGTCCTCTCGGCCACCATGGACATCCTGGGCGAATTCGGCGTCCACGACGTCGCGCTCTTTATCGCCCTCACACATGTCAACTTGCTCGTGATTTGCGTCGCCCTCCTTGCCCTCCTTTACTACTTGGTGTACCTGTATACGGGATGGGAGAATGCGTGGCAACCAATGGGCCTGTTCTACGTGGTATACTTCGGCTTGCTGGCGTACTGGGTAGCCGCCGGCGACCCTATGGGGGTTGAAGTGAGTGCCTGGTCCACGGGCTTGGAGTACGCCAATGACAACCAAAGTGGCATTCTCTTCCAAATGGTACTCCTGCTGCTCCTGCTGCCACAAATTGGGGGCGCAGTCGCTTACTTCACGCTGTTCTTCAAACTCACCGACCCCAGCCAACGGTACCGTGTGGCCGTGGTCAGTTGGGCCCTCATCATCTGGTTTGCATCCAGCCTTTTTGCCACCCAGTCTCGTCTTTCAGAATTCGACTGGTGGCCATTGGCCAGCCGCTCCATCGGCTTGGCCGCTACGCTGGCCATTCTTTCGGCATACAAGCCACCATCATTCATCCGGAAGGCATGGGGCATCAGGTCCGTGGGAGGCAACCACGGATGAAAGGACGACGGTGCTTACCGAGTGCGCTAGGCGAAGCCACGGCGAGAGCCACCCCCCAGGCGGTGCGGCCCCATGTATGAATGGTTGGCCACACTCATGGGTGCCGCCTCGGCCGTCCTTTACGGCACAGTCGGAGTGATTACTTGGAAGCGGGGCACCAGCCCTGAATCTCGTTTAGCCAACCGCGCCTTTGCGTTGTGGTGGATTGCCCTCGGCGGCGTGGTGCTCGTGGGCTTGGCATTCGCATCACTCACCCAAAATCGGGTCATTGGATTGACTGGCTTCCTGGCTTACGTGTACATCCTCATCGGCACCCTCGTGGCCGCTGTGGCCTGTCTTCTTTACTACCTGTTATTCCTGTATACCGGCCGCGCTTCTGTTTGGAAGTCCATCGCGGTTGGTTACGTGGCATTCATGGCGTACACAGTGGTTCTCATTGAATTGCAGGACCCCATTGGCGTGGTCCGCGAAGGCGGCGATCTCACTTTCGAATTCGCCCAAGAAGTAGAGCCGTCCCACTGGACCGTGCTCCTGTGGTCTCTGGCACTACTCATTCCCGTCGTCGTCGCGGCCGTCGCCTACCTGCGACTCTATACTGCAGTTGACACGAATGAGCAGCGGTACCGCATTGTCATGGTTGGTGGCTCCTTCCTGTTTTGGTTCGGCTCCAGCCTTATTGCCACGGTCACCCTGCGCGGCCTTGGGATTGACGAACCACCCGATTGGTGGGCCATTGTGCAGCAAGGAATCGGCCTCCTGGCCGGTGTCATGGTACTCATGGCCTACGTGCCACCGCCCCCCATCCGCCGCCGCTTACGCGACACGACCACACCCGGATGGCAGCACCACCAGCCACCCAGGGAAGGTTAAATAGGGGCCCCCTGTCGGCCGCCACAACGGGCAGTCACAAGACCGCCCCGATATCGAAGGAGTCAGAACACATGAAGGGAATCGACCGCAAGTCGAACCCTGTGCTCGTGGCGGCCATCGCCGACCTGCGTGATGCAGGCCGGGAAAACGAGGCCCCCATCTGGCGAGATATCGCTTCCCGTCTGGCGAAGCCGTCTCGCAACTGGGCACAGGTGAACGTCAGCAAAGTAGCAGAACACGTCCGCGACGGCGAGAACGCCATCATCCCAGGGAAACTCTTGGGTGCTGGTGACATCGACCGCGCCATCACGGTCGTCGCCTGGAACGCCAGCGCCTCCGCCAAGGCCAAAATCACCGCGGCGGGCGGAAAGGTCCTCACCATGAAGGAGGGCGTTGACGCCTTCCCCAAGGGTGAGAAGTGCAGGATCATCGCGTGAGTACCATGACCACGACCGTCATCGACGCAACCGGACTCATCCTGGGACGCATGGCCACCGACGTCGCCAAGCGCGCCCTCGAAGGAGAAACCGTACACATCGTCAACGCCGAGAAGGCCATCGTCAGCGGTGCCAGCAAGAAGTCCATCCAGGACCGCTACCGCTTCATGCGGGAAGTGGGCACCATGCGTAAGGGTCCCTACTACCCCCGCGAGCCCCACATGATCGTCAAGCGCACCGTCCGTGGCATGCTGAAGTACCAGCAGCCCCGCGGCCGCGCCGCCTACAAGCGCATCAAGGCACACATCGGTGTGCCCAAGGACCTGGCCAGTGAATCCACCATCGTCGTGGAGGACGCCCAGCGCCACCCCCGCACATACATGACCGTTGCAGAGATTGCGACCTACCTGGGTCGCCACACGGAGGCCTAACACATGCCCAAGAAGGTCGTAAACACCAGCGGCAAGCGAAAGACCGCCGTGGCCCGCGCCGCCGTCATGCGTGGCGAAGGCCGTGTACGCATCAACCGCATGCCCCTGGAAATCTACCAGCCCGAACTGGCCCGCCTCAAGATCCTCGAGCCCTTGAGCATCGCCGGCAAGAAGGCAGCCAAGTTGGACATCAAGGTCAACGCCACCGGCGGCGGTATCATGGGCCAAGCGGATGCCATCCGCACCGCTATCGCTCGTGGTATCCTCGAATACACCGGGGACGACGAACTGCGCGCCATGTACCTCGCATACGACCGCACGCTGCTGGTCAACGACACCCGTGTCAAGGAGGCCAAGAAGCCCCTCGGCCGTGGTGCCCGCGCCAAGCGCCAGAAGTCGTACAGGTGATCTCGTGATCATTCCTGTTCGTTGCTTCACATGCGGCCGCGTCGTCGGCAGTGCCCACAAGGTCTTCGAAGAGGGCCTTGCGGCCGACAAGAGCGGCAAGGAAGCCCTCGACGCCACCGGCCTGGAGCGCTTCTGCTGCCGCCGCATGGTGCTGTCCCACAAGGACCTCGTCAGCGCTGCAGCGCCGTACGAATAAGCGAGCAACGCGAGCGCATTCGTACGGCGAGGAAGCGAGTCGACTCCGTCGGCTGGCGACAGCGCCGTACGAATGAGCGAGCACACCGCGCCCAGCGGTCCACGCCGCCATAGGCGTGAGCCTTTCCCACTTCCCCTTCACCCCCACAATCCTTTTTTGATGATTGGGGCCGCCCCGACGTATGCGTTTCCTCATTGCGACGCTTCTGGTGGCCACCGTGCTCGCCGGATGCACGGACAATACCGTTGACGACATCACCAGCGAACTACCGGTGATTACGCCCACATGGCTTGACCGCCAAACCGCCAGCCACCCTGCATTCGGGTTCCCGACCATCTCCGACTACACTGGCCTCGACCCTGCTGGTTACACACACCACTTCCATCCCCCTGAAATGGTGGAGATCCCGGAGGTCATCACTGGCCTCGAAGTGGTCGGTGGCACCAGCGATGTAACGGCGGCGGGAATCGCCGTCTGGGGTCACTACGCCATTGCCAGCGGCAATGGGCCGGCCAGCATCGTGGACATCCATGACCCCGCCAATCCCGTGAAGGTGGCCGAGATCGACGCCAGCACCCGCGACGCCGACATCATCATCTACCCCGATGGCCGGGTCATTGCGGTCCTTGCGTCCAACGGCCCCATCCACGTGGTGGACGTCACCAACCCGACCGCCCCCGAGTACCTCACGGAACTCAGTGTCAGCAGCCACAACGCGGTCGTGGTGCCCGGCACGCCCATCGTGTACAACGCTGGTAGTGCCGGCGGAGGCCTCACCAACCCGCAAGGTGCTTACACGGGCAACGGCGACGGTGTGACGGAGATCTTCGACTTGACCGACCCCGAGAACCCGATCCAGTTGGACACCTTCGAGAATGGTTACGGCTGCCATGACATCACGACGTTCATCGACGCCGCGAACGAGAAGTTCCGCGCCTACTGCGCCGGCATCGAGATGACACAGATCTGGGACATCACCGACCCCACGGCACCGGAAGTCATCGTCAACGTCCCAGTCCATCACGGCGTGGCTGGCACTCCTAGTGGCAGCATCTTCCTCACCACCTTCAGTCACTTGGCCATGACGAACCACGATGGCTCCATCCTCATCGTCGGCGACGAGACCGGCGGCGGTGCCGTTCCCCCTGGATGCGACGCCAACGTAGCCGGCCAATCAGGGCCCCTCGGGAACCTGTGGTTCTACGACATCAGCGACGAAACCAACCCCATCTACCAGGGCCACTACAGTCCTAGTGCCCAGGCCCTCGAAGGCCGTCCCATGGCCACCTGCACGGCGCACTTCGGTCGCTTGGTGGAAGACCGCGACGTACTCGCCGCTGCCTTCTACGGCGCCGGCGTCGTCCTCGTCGACTTCAGCGACCCCATGAGCCCGACGCCAGTGGCGCAGTTCAAGAACGACAGCGACACCTGGGACGCCTGGTATT
Organism: Thermoplasmatota archaeon; assembly: GCA_041622975.1. Classification (GTDB taxonomy): domain Archaea; phylum Thermoplasmatota; class E2; order JACPAO01; family JAHFTW01; genus JBFJXH01. The sequence goes on along the minus strand of JBFJXU010000044.1, from coordinate 3,463 downwards.
ACCGAGGCCACATCGTGACGGGCGACTTGGCCAACGGCGTCCAAGTGCTCAAGATCGTGTAGGCCCCAGTTAGCCTGCTCTTCCCGTTCTTCCCTTTCTCCCCTTCTCCCATCTTGCCGGCAGCGCCCCCAAGACCCCGCTGGACGCAGGGGCCAATCCTATAACGCCCGCCGTTCCAAGGTACCGTATGGCATCGATTGTCGCTGCACTTGACTTCCAGCCGGACAGCCACGCGGCGTTCAAGGCTGCATGCGACATGGCGTTGTCCAAGGATTGCCCCCTTGTACTAGTTCACGCCAGCCCGGGTCGCTTCCTAGCACCAGGCCCGGAGTGGGCCGTCCCCGACTTGCATGCGGACGTAGAAACCGTGGCCGCGGAGGACGAAGCCATTGAACTTACCGCGTGGGCCGAGAAAGCCCGCGCTCTTGGCATTCACGTGGAGACCGTGGCCCGAGAAGGCGACCCAGTCCAAGTCATCATGGACGCAGCCGATGAACACGACGCAGACCTCATTATCACGGGCAGCCACCACCGAGGCCCTGTAGGCCGCCTACTGATGGGAAGCATCAGCAAGGCTCTCGTTGCCAAGAGCGAACGGCCGGTCCTGGTCGTGCCTCAGGCAACCGGCCGGCCGCCGAGGCCACTACGAGGTGGTAAGCGACCGCCGCGTCAGAGCTCGTCGCAGATCATGTCTGCCAACCAGAACCAAGAATACTGACCGTCATTGTGCGGGTCTGGCGAAGCCAGGGGGTTGCTGAGGTCCGCGAAGTAAGAGCCAGTGGCCAAGTAAGCACGGCAGTGATCACGTAGGTCAGGCTCATCGGGGATACTCTCTGTGGGGTCAGCCACGTAGTCGTTGACGCAGTCACTGCTGGTGCAACTGGAGTAGTAGCGAGCGATGGGGCTCGTGGCCGTGAACAGGAGGCCAGTAGAGTTGTAGAACTCTACGTGCGCCCAGCCAGTGTCGCCCCACTGGGTCGTGGTGCAGTCACTTGCATGGAATGTAAGCCTGAGGGAATTGGTAGCTGCATTCGCGCGACCGGCGTGCTCCGTGCTAGCCAGGTCACTTGACGAGAGGAAACAGTACCCTTCGCCATCTGCATCGTCCTTGATTTGTGGCCCGTGACCAAGCGAGGCATAGACAGTCAAGTCACCAGTTGCCAGGCGACCATTGCTGTCGAATTCCGCTTGGGCGTCGTGCAGTGTGATAACGACCGTGTGACCGTTTTGGGGGCCGCCAGGGAAATCACTTGCTTCAACAGCAAAGCCGTACGGTTTGCCGCCGAATCCGCCGCCGCTTGGTTGGGGGATGTTTGTGGCACCGGGCAAGTCAGGGCGCGTCAAGTGGAGGGGATTGGCGAGGATGTCGCTGGAGAAGTCTTCCAAGTAATCCGCCATGGGTACACCAAGACCCCGGTCAATCAGTTGATTGGCAACGGACGAGTGGAAAGACTCACGGCAGTCGCTGGGGTCCTCGGGGTTGCACCACTTCAGGCTCACTAGGTAGCTAGCCAGGGGGACGCCATTTGCTGTGGCTGGCATGTCCCGAGAGTCCAATTGCAGCGTGGTCGTGAAGTTGTTCAGATAGAATGGAATCTGGTAGGGATCATTCATGTCATACCCCTGGGCACCGAAGCGAAGTGGGTAGAACGTGAGGTTCGCGGGGCCTTCAACAGGGGCGTAGTCCGGCAACCCGTCGTCGAGGTCGTAATCCCCGAAGGCTTGCATGGCTACGTCAAACGCGAACGGGTCGGCGTGACCGCGCTGGATTGTACCTGCGGGCGTCCGGGTGGGAATAACCACGCCTCCACCCACGTCCGCGTAGACGGAGGCATCAGGGAAGCGAATCGTCGCGACGAAGCCATCGCCACCAGTGGAGCCACGGACGGGACCGCTACCAGTCTTTTGCAGAAGGAAAGGCGTGGAAGGGTCGTCGCGCCCGTTGCGCTGCGCGCCGTCGGCGCAGTCCTCGCGGCTGTCGTTGCCTTGGCAGCGACCACCGGCTTGGGCACCGTCCTCAAGGTTGTCAGCGAGGCTGTGGCGGCCTTGCTGGATGAGTTCACGAGTAATCTCGGAGTACCAGGAATCTCCACACACTTCGTCGCCGGCATGGAGCCCGCTAGTGCACCCAGCGATGCGCATCCGGTACAGGTTCCAGGTGAACTCAGCATCCGTGTTAGCGGGGCGAATCTCGGGGAACACATCAGTAGGAATGAAGAGACGCGCGGAGCCGAACTGGTCCGTCGTGAACTCGAAGGTTGCACGAGGATTATCCAAGTCTAGGCTGTGAGCCGGGAAGATTTCGAGGCGATACGGGAGGTCGGTGGCGTTGGCAGCCCCCTGATACAGCGGGTTCGGGAATGGCCCGCTGGGCAATGCACTCACTTGTGGAGCCAGCCCGGGACGGTTGTCCCAGCGGGGTGCCTTAAGCACTTGAATTTGAATCCCAACACCAGCACCATCACGGGTTTGCAGCGCGGTGATGGCGGGAGTACGTTGGGTGAGGTTGAGTGGAGACTCAACCATGTCCTCAGCGCTTGCCAAACTTACGTTGCGAGCGCCGATGATTACCATGTGGGCGAGGAAACCATCGCCAGCGTCAGCCTGCTTAACGTAGGGGACGCTTTCCATGGCTTGCCCGAAGAGCGGAATTCCGGCCACGACGAGGCCTACAATGAGAAGGAGTGTTTTGGTGCGCTGCAAGACTACCACCGCGGTAACGACTCTGACGTGCTTCTGTTGAGATATAAGGGTTATGGGGGGAGTCTGTCGCGACAAGGCGCCCCTTTGAATGAGCAAGGCATCGGCGCCCGCGTGACGTTGCTCGACGAGCGGATGGCCCGACCCATCCACCAGGGGCCAATGGAGGACGCCTCCGTGTCGGTAGAGGTTGGCAACCCAGCGTGCGGCGACGTGCTCCGACTGCACCTCCACCTCCATGAAGGCATCATCAGGGCGGCGTCGTTTGAGTCGCTAGGGTCGCCGTACCAAGTGGCCACCGCAGACATCCTCTGTGATTGCGTGACGGGACAAGCCATTGATGAAGCCAGGGGCCGCACGCCGGACTGCGTGCTTGAGAAGGTGCCAGATCTGCCTCGTCGGAGTCGGTACCTGGCCCGGTTAGCCATTGACGCGCTCAATTTGGCACTGGACCGCCACGAGCGCCCCCAGGAAGTTCAGACGGGGGCCCGGTTGCTGGGCGACGGGGAGGCGGAGGCGACCGTTCGGGCAATCTTGGCTCAGGCAGACGGCGACCTGTCCACCCGGCGCATCCAGGAGCAACTCGAGGCCGATGGCCTACGGTTACCCGGTTCGACTCCCCGGTTCCTTGAGCGCCTGCAGCAAGATGGCATTGTTGAGGCACGGCCCTGCTCCGAGGGCCGCCATTGGCACTGGCGATTGGTCGCGTAAGCAGGCCATGGCCGAGACTAGGCCTCGGCAGCGGCGTCCGCGTCGAGCGCCG
>JBFJXU010000043.1:0-12515 GCA_041622975.1 Thermoplasmatota archaeon | reverse complement strand
GGCCAAGACCATCTACTGGGGACTCCTTGGCGACCCTACCGGCACGGTAAGTTACACTAGTTGGCGACCGCTGGAAGGCCTCGAAAAAGGCGACGCCCTGGCCATTGACGGTGCGTACACAAAAACCTGGAACGGCGAAGTCCAAGTGAACTTCGGCGACCGCTGCCGCATCGAGAAAATCGACGCCAGCGAAGTCCCTGAAGCCCCCCTGGAGTTCAAGGACACGCCCATTGAAGACCTGCGCACGGGCCTCCGGGGCATCCGCATCACCGGCCGCGTCCTAGGGGTGGACGAAAGGGAAGTCACCGTCAAGGGTGAACCCAAGATGCTCTACTCGGGGCACATCGCAGACGCCACAGGCAAGGTCGAATTCACCGACTGGCATGGCCATGGCCTCAAAGCCGACCAAGTGGTCACCATCGAGGGCGGCTACGTACGGGCGTTCCGTGGCATGCCCCAACTCAACATTGACACGGACGCAGTCATCAAACCAGCAGAGGAAGACCTCCCCCCTGCGGAAGAACTCGATGTTACCCCCATCCTCGAACTGGGCGAGATCGTGGCCCGCGGCGGCGGCGAGGGCCGTTTCCGAGGCACCCTCGTCGAGGTCCGACCTGGCAGCGGTTTAGTCTGGCGCTGCGGGGAGGAGGAATGCAACCGCGTACTGGGGCACGACAAGTCCTGCCGCCTGCACGGTCCGCAAGAAGGCACGCCCGATTTGCGTATCAAGGGCGTCTTGGATGACGGCACCGGGGCCGTCAGTTTCGTCGCCGGCCGGGCCATTACGGAAGCCCTCCTAGGCCGCGACGTGGATTCCTGTTTGGAGGAAGCCCGCGAGGCCATGCGCCCCGAGGTCATCATGGATCAGTTGGCGGATACCATCACCGGGTACCAGTACACAATCGACGGCTTTGCCCGCAGTGACGAATACGGGCTCATGCTCATTTCACGCACCATGAGCCGCCACGAGGCGGTTGACGAAGACGCCGCCAAGGCGGCACTAGCCGAATTGGAGGCCCTGCAATGACACGGTTCCAGCGAGAAACCGCCCACCGGGTTTTCGCCAGCGAGTTCAACGCGAGCGACCTCATGATTGAAGGTCAGGGCGAAATGGAACCCAGTTACCTCATCACCCCCCTCGGCGGCAAAGTCAATCGCGTCCACGTGGTCGGTGTGTGCACGGAGGTCGAACCCGTCGGCGAAGCAGGCGACATGGTTCGCGCGCGCATCAGTGACCCCACGGGTGTGTATGCAGTCTATGCCGGTCAATACCAACCCGAGGCGGCTGCGGCCCTCAATGAAATCCAGCCGCCGTGTTTCCTGGCCGTGACGGGTAAGGCAAGAACCTACGAACCAGAGCCCGGCAGCGTGCTTTGCAGCATTAGACCCGAGCAAGTTCACGTCGTGGACGAAGCAACCCGTGACCAATGGCTGGTGGATGCCGCCAAACACACTGCACGTCGCGCCAAGGCCTTCAAGCAGGCTGGACCCGACGTGGCCGATGCCCGAGAACACTACGGCCCCGATGCCACTGCCCACGTCAGTGCGGCAGCCAATGCAATTGCTAGCCTCCTCGGTGGCCAAGTCATCGTCCATGAATCCCCTGCCGCCGCCGACGATGGTGGATACGACGCCCCTGCCCCGGCGCCAGCCCCCATGGCGACCGCGGCCCCAGGCGGCCAAACCCAAGCTGACGAAGGCGACGACGAACTGGACGACAGCGTCCTAGCCATTGTCCAAGAATTGGAAGGCGACAAGGGTGCCCAATGGGATGATATCCTTGGCCGAGCCGCAGTGGGTCCCGTGACGGCCGACGACGTCGATGAGGCGCTCAACCGCCTCATGGACAAGGGACTCGTCTACGAGCCCACCCTCGGTGTCCTGAAGACCACCTAAGCCTGGCTCACCGTCTACTCTTCCTCTTCTTCCTCGTCCGTTGTCTGGAGATCGCTTTGATCGAACACGAACGTGCCCGTTTTGAGGTGAGCGGCCTCTTCCTCCGGGATTGATTCCTTGATGGCTTTGTTGCCGATAATCGCGGAATTTCCAAACGGGTCTTCGATGACCATCGTCAAGGGAGGTGCGTCGCCGGTTCGCGTTCCATGCAACGTGTCCTGCAAATCGCGGATTCGTTGCAGGGTCTCCGGGTCGTCGCTGTCCCGCTCAAGTTGACCAAGGACGGCCTCGATGCGCACGAGCACGCCCTCGATGTTGCTGATGAATGCCTCGCTCGCAACCCCTGGCTCGATGTCAATGCCCAATTCGGGGATGCGGACCGTGCCGCTGCTCGAACGAACAACGCGCACGGACATATCGTCGGGTTCCTCGATGGGGTGGCGGACTCGGGTTGGGTCCTTGGTCTCAAGCAGCACGAAATCCGTGTGGCGGTAGCCGCACTGTTCGCAGCGGAGCATGGTCTCTAGTGACTCGCCGAGGTATGGGAGGTCAATCTGCTCCGCCGAGTAATCCATGCCGGCGTGACCGCAAGCGGGACAGGTGGCATCTGCGAGGAAGGTCCTAGGCACGAAGGTCGCCGACCCGCACCGCGACAAAAGCGTTGGGCCCCGAATCCGTTAAATGGGGCACCCAAGTCGGCCGGCCTGCGCGCCAGTCCAGGCGTGCTCACGCTGCGGCGATCGCATAGCCTGGTATTGCGGGGGCCTGCTAAGCCTCTGGAGTTTTCTCCACGGGTGTTCGAATCACCCTCGCCGCGCTCGGGACCCCGTCCCATCATCCGCAGACCTAACGCAGGGGTAGTCAAGCGGCCAACGACGCTAGCTTGAGGGGCTAGTCCTTAGTGGTTCGCCGGTTCGAATCCGGTCCCCTGCACTTTGATTGGCGATAGTTCCCCCGCGAGGGGGACGGCGCTTGGAGTTCGGTTAGCCAAACCGTTCCCACGCTTGTCTACAGGAGGAGCCGAAGGGCTCCCGGCATGACTTCAATGGTAACAGGTGTCGAACCGTACACCTCGCCGTCGCCTAGCAAGGGCCCCTGCCGAGAAGGTTCAATTTGCACCTTTCGCACCTTGCGGTGCAAGACTCGGTCGTCTTCGATGTGGGTGCCATCGAAGATTTTTGGGAACAGCCGGATGAGGCCAATTCTGCCAATCTGCTTGAGACAGATGAAGTCCAATAAGCCGTCGTCTTGCTGGGCCATGGGCGCGATAATCATGTCGCCGCCCGTGTGGACAGAGTTGCAGACGGCCACCATAGGGAATCGACCCTCGATAGTTTCCTCATCGTCGATGGTAATCCGAGTCTCGGGGCTTCGCAGGGCCGCCAAAACGGGGTACACGGCGGCCGTGTAACTGGCCTGTCCCATCCACTTGAGTCGCCGATTGGCAAAGTCGCACACGTCAGCAACAAAACCCGTGCCAAACACGTTGATGCTGTGCCGGGAGCCGCCTGGCCACGTGACGTGGGCTGCGTCGATGCGTCGCTCGTTGCCCTGGGCAATGCGGTCGGCGGCCACCGCGATGGGTTCCATGGTGAAATCGCGTAGGAAGTCGTTTCCCGTGCCGCCGGGCAGGAAGCCCAAGGCAACGTCATCCTGCAGGCCAGCCGATAAGACGCCGTCTGCGGCCTCGCTGAGAGTGCCGTCGCCACCTACCACGTAGATGGTGTCATGGTCACGTGCGAGGCTGGCCGTGAGTTCGGACGCCGCTCCGGGTGCCGTGGTGGGGACGGGGTCCACCTCGATATCATGACGACGAAAGAGGGACCGGGCGGTTTCCATGCGCTTTGTCCCCTCCCCGTGGCCGCTGGCCGGGTTGTACACGAGGGGAATCATGGCTGGGCTCCTAGTCTTCCGGCTCCGTGACTACGCGTCGCATGACGATGCGGTAGTCCTCGAAGCCCATTGCCTTGTAGATGTCGTGGGCTAGGACGTTGCTCGAGAATAGCATGACATCAATGGCCGTGATGCCTTCCCGCTGGCACCATTCCTCGAGTTTCTGGATGAATTGGCGCAGGATGCCCTTGCGACGGTGGCCTTCATCGATGAACACGTCGCTAAGGTAAGCCACGCGCGTGTGCCGGTAGATCGGGGGCTTGCGTTGCTTGCTAGCGATGAGGTAGCCTGCAAGTTCGTCGCCACTTTGGGCGACCAAGGTCAGTGTGTCCTTGCGGTTCAGGAGGCCCGTGGCGTACCCGTAGAAGTAGTCGGCGGCGTTCTCGTTGAGAATGCGGTGTTGTGTCATGTCCTCGCGCATGGAGGCAAACTTCTGCCACAACTCACTGATGCCGTCGATGTCGTCTTCCTCGAAGCGACGGATGGTCAAGTCCACGGGCCGCGGCACTCGCGGCCTCTTCTTAAGCCGACGGTTCCCCAGGTGAGGTCTGAATGGCGGCTGCTTTGCCCCGGCGGACCAAGAGGTCCGCAATTGCATCGGGTACTACGGCCACGTCGCCCTCCTGGAGGCGATAGGTTGCCATGTCTGGGCCCACGAAGGGCGGGAGGTCGGCAAGGGCCCGGATGGTCACCATATCCGCGTTGGGGGTGTCCGGTGGGACGGTGACGGGGGGTGCTGATTGCGATGTCGTCCCCGGGGCCTGGGCTGAGGCTACGGGTGGCGCCGTCGCCGATTCGTCGAGCGGGGGGGTGGCAGCGGGCTCGCCTCCCGGCGGGGGCGCCTGCTCGCCGGCCTCTGGCTTCCCAACAGGCGGCGGACTCCTGCCAGGCGCATCAGGTAGGACCTGGACGCGGGCCTCCACGAATGCCTTGCGCAGGGCGTCAAAGAGTTTGGTCTCGGTTCGAGCCGCGCCGTCCGGGTGACGGTCGTCGGCCAGGGCGTGTAGGGCCAGTTTCCGTTCACGTAGGGCCCAGATGCCCTCGGCTGCGGCTCGTGCGTTCTTGACTTCGTCGGTCAAGTGGATAGCTCGGCGGCTAAACGGGTCTTGCTCCTGTTCGTTGCGGAAGGCTGCTTCCAGTTCCGTCAGTAGTTCCCTGGTCTTGGACCAGAACCTGGGCGGGAGGCCGGCCAAGCGGTTGCTACGACGCTCTGCTCGCAGGATATCCTGCAGCAGTTCGTACGTGACCGGTTCGTCCTCCACGTTGGGGCGACTTGCCCTTGCCGCTTAGAGCCTGTGCCTATGGCGTGCGTGGATGCACACTGCCGCCTTGCCTTGCTGCCATCCATACGGCATGCGCGGTGGGGATCTCTGTCTGGTCGCCTTCCTCGAGGGTGATGGCCTGTCCCCCCAAGTCGATGGTCTGGCTGAACCGGGGGGTAACGGACACTGCGTCGTCGGTAGGTAGGGCGACGGCGTCGCGGAATGGGTCGAAGTCAGCCAGGGCCTCAATGTCCAGTGTAACGACTCGCAGGCCCGACTTACCGTGCAGACTGCCAGGTAGCCGAATGAGGCGTTTCACGTCGGCAGTCACCGGCTCATCCGTTTCGCCGCGCGCCAGGGGCAAGGCGGTCTGGGCGATGACGTGTGCAGCCACCTTAACCAGGACGTCTCCCTGGTGGCTCAAGTGGCCCTGCCGGATGCGTTGCAGGGCATCGGCGTCGAAGCGGGCCAGGAACTCATCGGCGCCCTTGGGACCGATGCCCTTCATGGATGTCAGCCACCGCTTCGCCGTGGCGCGGTCCTCTTGCAGGATGTGGGTGTCTAGCGCACTGACCAAACCCCGTGTCAAGCGCCCCGGCCAGCCGGGCGCCGTGGCGGGGGCCAAATCGTAGGCGGCCTGGGTCTTGGCGAATCGGCCGCGACCCTCCGTGACCACGGCTCGCTTCTGGAAGAACACAGACACGTCAGGCTCCTCGCTGCCCTTCTTGGCGGGCACTTTGCCTGTGACGTAGTCAACAATCTGGCGGCGAGCCTTGGCGTCTAGGCCCAGAACGCGTGGGTCTGTGACGTGCGCGTGGTAGCCGCGGCCCCCACTGAACGTACACCATACATGGCGGGGGTCAAGGCCAAGGTCGCCGAGAAGGAATTCATCCAGCAGTGCCCGGAACTTGTCTTTCACCAGCGCGAGTTGGTGGGCCAAATCCACGGATTCGCCGCGCGCCGTCGCCGCTTCCACTTCTTCGAGGTGGTCCGCGTCAAGGTCGAAGATCAGCTCGGCCCCAAGCCAGTGCTTGTCGGCCATACGGGCTTCGCCGGGTCGTCGGTAGTATGCCGTGGAGTAGTATGCCGAGTGCGGCCCCCTGGCTAGGAAGTCGTGCAAGCCCCGAGCATCGAACGCCTTGTGGCGGACGAACGGAGGTGGGCCTGGGCGGTTGGGCCACAGGATGAATCCATACTCGCGGCGCGTAGCACGGTCGGGAGCGGCCGGCGGGTTGTCCCGGTAATACTGGGCAAAGGTGTCCCGCAGCCAGCCGATGGTGGCCTTGACGGGGGGTGGAAATTCATCCGGCAGCGGCGCCACCACCTTTGTCCGTTCCGGCCGACGCCTGTTTCTGGGCAGCCGCAGCCTCGGCTTTCTTCTGCCGGTTGATTTGGGCCCGGTAATAGGAGAGGGGGTGCTTAATCCGCGCGCATAGATTATCGCGCTTGTCAAGGGGGCACACGCCGTTGGTCTGCATCCATTGGCAGCCGGGTGGCGTGTATTTCTCGACGGCCTGTTCGCCGGCGATGTGGGTAATCTGATACTTGGATTTCTCCGGATCGAAATTCGGGATTGCGCGGAAATAATCCATAATGGCATTGGAGTCCATGCCGACGGTGGCGAGGAATGACGCCACGGCGAAGCGGCCGTGGTGGGGCAGCATTTCGCCTTGCACCATGCGACCGAACAAGTCCACGATGCAGGGAGGGAACAACTCGCTTCGCACGGGCCCAAAGTCGCCTGTGTTCCATTCTTCCCGGGCGGACTCAAGAACCGGCTGCAAGGTTTCCAGGTAGGGTGTAAGGGCGCCCACCAAGTCGCTGGGTGCGCCTCGCTTCAACTCCTCTTCCACCTCGGCCTCGAAGCGGGCACGATATGCGTGTTCGAGGAGACCCAGGAATCGGCGGCGACCCAAGTCGAGGTGGCCCGCGTCCAGCCGTTGCTCCACCAGGCCCCACCCTCGTTCCACCGGCGCGACGCGCAGGTAGTCTGTGAAGTGGATTCGATGGCCCTCAGGGGTGGTCGTTGCAGCGACCCCTAGGGCCGCTCGCACCGCTTCCAATCCTTCCTCGTCGCGGGCCAGGATGCGCCCCATCCTACTGGCCTCCTGCCGCGCGTAGCGGCGATTGAGCATGCGGTCGCCGAGGCACACGAGAAGCATGCGCGCGACGCCGTGCGTGAGCAATGCATTGACGGCCTGCCGGTCATCCAACGGGATTGTGGCTGTCGCCTCTTCACCAGTGATGGCAGCCATCACTTTTGTCGTCGCTGCCCGGCGCACACCTTCGTACATGGAGGAGGAGAGGAGGTCCGTGACGTCGGGGCCCACTTCTTGGACCGCGTCGCGTACGCCGGGCAGGAACGGATAACAGGCATAGCGGACCAGGTCCACGCCTGGCCCAAGCGGGGGCCTTACTTCAAGGCCACCAGGAGGTCAGCAACTGAGACTAGAGGCATATTGGCCCTGGAAGTCGCTGCTGCGGGTGGCTGTAAGCGTCCAAGTTCCAGGGTCGCCGCGGAGCGTCGCGTGATCGGCCTCTTGCCCCATGCCGCCAAGCGTGTCCGTGTGGATGGTGGTGCCGGACCCGTCCTTGACGGTGAAGGTCACGGTACCCATGCCCTGCCACGACATTGACAGGGATCCACTATTGTCGCAGGCCGCTTGTTCGCGCTGAGTGCCTCCGCCTTGTCCCTGGAAGGCCAAGGATGCCTGGTTGTCCTGGCCACCAGAGGTCCCCTGGCCGTGGCTTGTTTGGTCATTGTCTAGGCAGCCTGCAAATGCGGCGACCAAGACGACGAATGTCATCGTAAGAACACGCATAGGTCGCACATGGCCCCGCCTGTCAAATCGTTACGGTCTGCCAAATTGTCACAGACCCGCTACCCCGGGCATCCGGAACGCGGGGGCTATTCGCTTTCTATACGGGGAGCCAGGAGGTACGTGATGTGGCCGCCACCGTCTGCGATGTCGAATTCCATTTTGACTGGGTAATCCGTACCCAAGTGGAGGGTGACTGCGTCGCCCGCCTTGACCGCCTTGACCATGTTGGAGAAGTAGTCGAGGCTGAACAGGCTGCGTGCCTCTTCGGGGGCTTCGATCTTGATGATGGCGTCGCCCTCCAATTTGAGGTGGACTTGATCCGTGTCGCCATCGGCCAGCAACTCGAACGTGTTGTCCTTGGCTTGCAGGGCGATATGGTCGCTGACGGACTCACTGGCCTTGATGCCGTGCATCAATTCGCTAGCCATCACTGTGATGTGGTTGGGAAGGTTCAGGTTGGGTACCTTGGGGTCGCTCATGGCCTGCGTATCCACGAGGGCCATGCGGCGCGTCAAGTGTCCAATCTTGAAGACGAGCCGGTGACTGTCTTCCTTGTACTCGATTTGGATTTCGTCGCCACTGCCTGCGAGTTTGAGAATGTCCTTGAGTTTGTCAAGGTCCACGCCCAGTTCCATGTCCTCGGCGCCATACTCCACGAATGCGCCCTTGCCGAGGCTCAGGTCGACCATTGCCACGTGGGCGGGGTCCACGGCCTTCAGGCTGATGCCCTCCGGGGCGATGGTGATCTTGGCTTCGTCCACGAGGGTGTGGACCGCATCCAGGACGGTCTTGAGCGTCTCGGCTTTCACCTTGGCCTTGAACATGGAGCCTCCAGGTGGCCGGCCCACCAGGGGGTCCCCTTTAACGGCACCGGAACGGTGGTTGGCCGTGCGAGGGTCAATTGATGCAGATGAGTGTCTGCATTCCCTTGGCCACGAGGGTCGCCTGGCCGCCGTTGACGGCGTGGCAGGTCAAATCGCACACGGTCAACGTCTTGCCTGCCTTCACCACCTCGCCGGTGGCCTCGAACCACTCGCCGACTGCCGGTCGAAGGAAATTGACCTTGAATTCCACTGCCAGCACCCGGCTGCCCTCTGGCATCAAGGTGTAGCCGGCGTAGCCGCCTGCCGAATCCATGATTGTCGTCAGAATCCCGGCGTGCACGAAGCCATCCTGTTGACACAATTCCTTCCGGTATGGTAGTCGAATCGTGACGCGTCCATTCTTGGCGTCATGGACCTGGGCATCTAGCATCGCCATGATGGCTTGCTGGTCGAAGGACGCACGTGCACCCGCCACGCCATTGATGGCGCCGTCGGCCATCAATATTCGCGCCAGGAGTGCTTGCACTTGACGCACTCGTTGATTTCGGTCGGCGGCTCGTCCGATTTGCGCGTCTGCATCAAGTGGAAGTATGCCTTGTCGTGGCCACACTTAGGGCACTCGATGGATTGCTGCTGGCGGCCATCCTGCTTTTCTTCGTGCACCACGATGGTCTTGCCGGATGCTTTGCTCGACTCCACGATGTGGCTCTTGGCCTCCTTGCTATCGGTCCAGCCACACTTGCGGCAGGAGAGCTTGCCGGCCTGCGGGTACACGAGGCTCTTGCATTCAGGACAGAAGGGCATGGGCGCGCCCACTCCTGTTGGTGCCATAGGCCTTTGTGTCCTCAAGCGTCAAATAGGGGCCCCATGTGGGCGCGGCCCATGGGTGAAGTACTCATCCGCTACCGGGTCATGCCCGACGGCGCAGACGTAGACCTCGATGGTCTCCAAGACCGCCTCAAGGCCGCCTTGCCAGATTGTGCCACTGCTCAGTCCTTCGATGTCAAGCCTTTCGCCTTCGGCCTGAAGGTCCTCGAGACCTCCATCATCATCGAAGACGAAGAGGGCAACAATGACCTCGTCGAGGATGCGCTGCGCGGCCTCGAGTCCGTGCAGGGCATCGAACTCATCGAGATGGGTCGGCTCTAAGCCAATCCACCTTCCTTCTCCTGTTTCTTCCCATTTTGACTTTGGCGGGGCCTGACCGGTCCCTGCTTCTCTTCTGGCCGTCTTTGTCAGGCTCTCTTGAACGGCCAACGTTCGCGCCGGCTGGTTCCGCAGTTTGAAGCGTCCGCTCGGACGGTATCTGTACTCGATGCAGGGTCAGCCTATGCCTCGAAGACCTGGACCTTGACCTTGTTGTTGCCTTTGTCCGCGACCCACTGGAACGCCACATCGAGCGCAGTGTAGGGCTGCACGGTCACGGCACGGGCTTCAATGGTCTCGCCGTCCTTGACGAGGTTCACGTTGAGGTCCCATGGCCGCGAGCCGCCGTTGCGTACCTTGGCCACGGTGGTCACGGTTTGACCTTCCTCCGGTTCGGCGGGGTCATGGGTAATCTCATCGAGGCTGATGATGGGCTTGCCGGCCGAGCCATCTCCTGCGGCGCGCACATCGAGGTTGAGTGTCTTGCCCTTGCCTGGGCGCTCTACGCCAGACTCGTCCAACGGAACAATGTCCAACTCGAGGCGGTTGCGGTCCTTGTCCAGCGCGTCGTCCGGGACATCGACGCGGATGATGGTGTCGGCGTGGGCGTCGGGTGTCTTCTTGGCGCCCAGGTCGAATTCCACTTCCCCTTCGTCATTGGTGATCGTCTTCACGTCGTCACCGTCCTGGTGCTCGAGGCGGATCTCGGTCGCCCAACTGGGTTCAGTGCCACGAAGGCGGGCCTTGATGCGTCCCGCTTCCTTGCGGGCGTGGTCAATGGCCACCCGGAATTCGGCGCTGTTGCCCGGCGCGACGCGCGCCTTGCGCTCTGCTGCTTCCACCTTGACCCACTTGGAGCCAATGAGGAACAGGATGAGGAAGATGAGCAGAATCAGAAGCAGAAGTAGGAGGGCCAAGAGTGCCACTTCTGCCCAGTCGCCGAACACCTCGTCGAAGCCCATGGCCTCAGCCATCGGCGTGAGGAACCCGCCAATCACTGGGTCGCGTTCCCCGGAGGCGCCATTGCCACCTGTTCCTGGTCGTTGGACTTCGGCACCGAAGGTAATCGAGTCTGTGCCGCCGTTGTCGCTGGCAGCCTCGATTGTCACATTGACGATGCCGTTGGCGGCGTCGTTGAGTGCCAATTGGATGCTGATGCGTTCCTCGGCATTGGGTGCGAGGCTGACCATGTCCGTTTCAATGGTTGCCGTGGCGGAACCAGCAACGGACGCGGCAAGGTTGACCGTGTCGAAGTCACTGCCGGTGTTGAGGATGACGAGCGTGAAGTCCAAGGTCTGATTTGGGTCCCGCGTGAATACCGTGCGGGGGCCGTCAATGCTCAGTTCGACGCCGCCAATCACATCGCGAACCGTGACATTCAGCGTGCGCTCGAGCGAGCCGCCGCGAGTGGATGTGGCGTTCAGGACCACTTCGTGACTGCCCAGGGTGGCATTGTCGAGGCTGACGGTGACGAACGTTCGTCCCTTCTGACCTGGGTTCAGGTTGAGGGTGGTTGGGTTCACCGTGGCGTTGGCCATGGCTGTGCCATTGGCGCGCAGGGTGACCGTGTCGATGTCAGTGCCTGTGTTGGTGACATTGACTGCAAAGACCACCTCGTCGTTCCGGTCGGTCGTGATGATTGTGGTGCCTCCTTCAACGGCGAAGGCCAGGCCGGGGACAATGGGTGGGCGACTCAGGGTGTACGTGGCTCCACTACCGGAATTCGGGGCGCGGTCGCGGCCCGTCTCACCGTCCAAGTCGACGTCATCCAGTTCTTCGTCCACTTCGACGCGGCCAGTGTGTTGACCTGCGGTTTCAATGACGAGACTGCGCACTTCGTCGCCGCCGGTGGCGTTGATACTGGCAAAGGGAATACTGATTGTCGTTACGTTGCCCGCGATGCTGGCGGTCGTATTGGCGGGGCCAGTCGTGTTCAATGTGCTGTTGACTCGGGCCTCGAAGGACTGCCCGGACGCGGTGGTGTTGGGCAAGGAGTTGGGCCCCTTGTTGATGGTGAATGTTGCCTGGATGACCACCGAGGCGTTGCCATCATCGATTGGCTCGTTGGTGGCAACGTGAATCCGTAGGGTGCGGTTGTCATCCGTCATCCACGCGGCCGTGATGTCCGTCTCGTTGAAGTCATGACTCGGGTCCAAAACGGCGAGACCGCCGCTAATGGTCACGGTCTGGTCTCCGCGCGGATCGGTTACCTCCGGGTCGGAGGCGGTGCCCGCCATGGCGGGGGTGACAAGCAGTGTCAGCAGAACGAGAACAGTACAGCGGCGCATCATGGCGTCGACTCCGTGTGCGCTGCGAAGGTGGCTGCTACTTTGGGCTTTCTCAAGTGAATCTCTCCTGGCGGGCCCTTGCTGGGGTGGCGGGAGCGGCTGCCGTTCTTTTTATAGGCCTGTGTGGTCGCGGGGCGCGATGAACGAAGAACTGGCCAAGCGCCTCGTCGGCATCATCGATGAACTCGGTGAACGATTCTCTGGTGGCAAGACCATGAACATCCGCGAGATGCAGGAGATTCTCGACCGCGAGCAGATTCCCCACTTGGATGGGTACCTACGCCGCGCTGGGGCCCTCGACTACCAAAGCCCCAAGCGTTTCTTCCAGGGTGGCCCTAACATGAAGGAGGTCCGCGACGCCCTCGAGGCCGGCGAGATTCCTCG
>JBFJXU010000042.1:0-12519 GCA_041622975.1 Thermoplasmatota archaeon | reverse complement strand
TGGACCTCGACGGCGTGAAGGCCTTCATTGACGCCAACGTCGGCACCGAGCCCCGCGCGCCGTTGCCCTTGCCCGTGTGCCTATCGGCTCGGCCTGGGTTTAGGGGTTAGGCCGTCCAACACCCGTGAAGCGCCCTACTCCACTGGCTCAATGCCCTTTTCCCGGAGCCAATCCGGCGGGTCGTGCACGGCAAGGATGACAATGGCCGCGCCCAAACCGAGGGACCGTGAAACCAGTTGCCACCAGTCTTCGTTAGAGACCCCCAGGAGCGATGCGATGAGGCTTGCCCCGAACCAGACGATGAACGACCCCGCGACGGCGGCGATGCGGACACGCTGCGTTCGGGCTTCGACTTTGCTCATAAGTCGCAGGTAGGCCGTTGCGCCGATGAGGACGGGTGCAAGGATGCTGATGAGGACGGCGAGGTATAGAGGGCCACTCGTGGTATCGTTGGCGAAGTCGAGCGAGACATCCCATCGAGCCACTGCAACGCCGACGGGGTTGGATTGGACAACCCAGACGAGCAGTAGCACGAACACGCCGACCCAATAGGCCGCAACGGGGAACCAGGCGCTCCGCTTGCCAGTGTACAAGTAGACGAAGTAGAAGGTCAAGCCCCATAGTCCAACGACAATCGCCGCAAGTACGGCGTAAAATAAGGCGAGGGCTACCGCGAAGGGCACGGTGCCGAAGGCGGCCCATGCAGATTCAATGGCGCCTATGAGCGTCGTCGCGGCAAATGCGACCCACCACGCTACGAAGCTCTTGGACGCCAACTTGCTGTCATCGGTGACATCCCTACCGGATAGCACATTGGCCAGGCGCAGGTACACCGCCGCGCTCACCACAGCGAACGTGGCTGACGCAGCCAAGGTCCAAGTGACCATGCGCACCATTGTATCGGTTGCATTGAAATTGCTTTCGCCTTGCTTGCGGCGATGATACTGGCGCGGAAACTGTGCGCCAGGTTTGAGTGCCCATGGCGGCTGGAGGCCATGTGGCCCCGGGTCCCGCTCCCCAATTGCCCCCAGAAAACTTCGCCGCGAGGCGGGCGGCTGTTGCGGCAGGCCTCGAGGCTCCCCTCGTAATCTCTACGCACCCGGAGGCGCTCTTTGCCAACGATGTGCATCATCGTTTCCGGCCGCAGAGTGACTACTGGTACCTGACCGGGCACCAGGAGCCAGGGGGCATTTTGGTCCTATGGCCTACTGGGGACAGTGACTTGTTCCTTCACCCCCGGGACCCTCAGTACGAGATCTGGAATGGACGCCGGTTGGGCTTAGAGGGGGCCAAGGAGGTGCTCGGCGTGGAACGAGTGCATTCCCGCGAGGAGTTTGGGGCCTTTGCACGCGACCACCTTGCCGCAGTTGCTGCAATCACCGAACATGACGCATGGACGCATCGCCGCGTACGCCGTCACACGGAGAGCACGGACGGCCGCGCCTTCACGGCGGCGCACCGCGTCATCAAAGACGCCGACGAAATCGCGTTACTGCAACGAGCGTGTGATGTTACCGTGGAGAGCCACTTGGCGGCCACAAGCGTGGTGCGCCCCGGCGGGTCAGAACATGAAGTCGAAGCAAGTCTATGGGCAACCTGGCGCGCGGAGGGAAGCACCGGGCCCGGCTACCCGCCCATCGTGGGTGCTGGCGACAATGCATCCATTCTACACTACATTGACAACCAAGCCCCCATCCAGGACGGCGACCTTGTGCTCATTGACGCAGGTTGCGAATGGGGCTACTACACGGGCGACGTCACGCGCACCCACATCGCCGGCAAACCCGATGAGGATCAGGAGGCGTTCCTTGACATCGTGGCGGAAGCCCAAGCCAAGGCCATCGCCACAGTGGCTCCTGGGGTGCGCCTTCGCGACGTCCACGACGCCGCATGCCGTGTGCTTGCGGAAGGCATGGTGGAACACGGCGTTCTCGATGGCCCCGTGGAAGACGTCCTCGACGACCAGCGCCACCGGGCGTACTACATGCACGGAACCAGCCATTTCTTGGGTTTGGACGTTCACGACGCCGGCTCCTACAAGGACGAGGATGGCAAGAGTATTCGGCTGCGTCCGGGTATGGTCATCACCGTCGAGCCAGGCATCTACTTCAACCCCGACTTCGCACCTTGCCCCGCGCACCTGGCCGGCATGGGTATTCGCCTCGAGGATGACATCCTAGTCACAGACGACGGGCATCGTAACCTAACAGGTGCGCTACCGACCACGTGGTGAGCCAATCGTTCGAGGCTACAAGGACAAAGCATAACCACCCGGGGGGCAACACAATCACCGTGAAATGGGCGCTTTTGGCAGTACTGCTCCTCGTGCCCAGCGCGAGCGCTGCCATCAATGACTCCGTGGATTACCAGGCAATCTACCCGTTTGCTGAAGGTCTCGAAGGCACCCAGACGATTCTTAGTGGCACACTGAACGCGGATTTGGTAAGCGCCGGCGGAACCTGGGGCTTCTTCGACGCCGCCGGATTCCGCATGACGGGGATTGACAGCATTTGCTGGGATGACAATGGCTCGGCCCGCTGCGTGGAAGGCGACGTTTGGCTCGAAGTGGCCGACGGCGGCGGCATCGGCTATCGGTTCCCCGGCACCAGTGAAGCATCCATCACGGCTGCCCACGCCTTGGCGCTCTTCGTTGATCTGTCGCAAGACCGCGACCTCAACGGCTTCGACGTGGGTACAAGCGTCGTGGCAAGCACCGTCGGCGGCGTGGTTACTGGCGTCCAAGTGACTCGGGACGGCGCCATCGCCACCTTGACCGCCGACACCCAAATTCGCATCCACGAAGGCGAGGTGCGCCGGGCGCTCGTGACCGGCAAGGAAGTCTTCGCCATTGAAGGCGCCCCCGCTATCAGTGACTTCGGCGCCGGCGGCTTCGTTGCCCCGTTTGAAGTGGGCAGTGATCTCGAAGCGCGGCCCGCCACCAGCGCCGATGCAACGGAAGGCCTCGACCCGGTCCGCATCACGCAAGTGCTTGGTAGCCTGCGCGGCGCCAGCGAACAAGATGGTGGTGGCGAATCCCGTTTACCCGATGAAGTCCAGACACTGCTGGCCGATGTACTCGATGGCGCCATCCTGCGCGCCAGCCTCGGCACCCAGGCCGACTTCGGCAGCCTCACATTGGTGCGTCTCGACCAGGTGACCGCCACTGCCGACGGCAACCGGGTCATCATGCAGGGCGCAAGCCCATTATGGATCAAGCAAGGCAACGTCCAGGGCGCCCCCGAATTAGTTCCTGGCTTGCACGTGCCGCTCTGGAGCCTGCTGCTCTTTGCCCTCGGCATCGCCTTGGTGATTGCTCGCATCGCCACGGGCGCCCCCCGGGGTCACGACACCTGGGATCGCTACCGAATCGTGGGGTGGCTTCTCACGCCCATTGTATTCATCGCATTGTTCTGGTTTTGGGATGCAGAAATGGCCACTGTCTGGGGCACGAGTCTCCTCACGGGGGCCGAGGGCGAGGCAACCCGGGGAACCATTGCGCTGCTACAGATTGGCGGATTCCTCTACATGATGGGCGTCGCCGTCTACCCCATTCACCTCATCCTCCGCAACGCAAGCCGCTTGGCCCGCCAAGGCACCTTCATGGCCCTTGACCGGCCCGTAGCCATGGTTCTCGGTTTCATCATCGGCGCCCCCTTGTTGCTCTCCTTCATGCAGATCGTCATGCAACAGGTCGTCGACCGCCTTGCCGGATAGACTTCACCCGGCGCTGCAAGCGCTACTTGCAGACCAGGGATGGGATAGCCTCACCCCGGCTCAAGACGTCGCCCACGCCCCCATTCGCGACGGTCAACACGTTTTGCTCGTTGCTCCTACTGGGCACGGCAAAACAGAGGCCGCCTTACTCCCCGTCCTTGACCGGCTGCTTGCCGAGCGGGACGCTCTGGCCAGTGCGGGGCGCGAGTGGCCCACCGGTTTCAAGGTCCTCTACGTGACGCCGCTACGCGCACTCAACCGGGACCTCATGGAGCGCCTCGCCCACTGGGGTGACGCCCTTGACGTCAAGGTGGGCGTCCGTCATGGGGACACCACGCAGGCCGAGCGCGCCCGTCAATCCCGCAACCCACCCGACCTGCTCATCACAACGCCCGAGACGTTGCAGTTGCTGCTCTACGGCGAGCGCCTGCGCAGCCACCTCCGCACTGTGCGCTTCGTCATCCTTGACGAGGTCCACGACCTGGCCGCAAGTGAGCGGGGTGCCCAACTCGCGATTGCCATGGAACGCGTGGAAGCGGTCATTGGCGGGGACGCGGCAAAGGGCTGCTTCCAACGTATCGGCCTGTCAGCCACCATCCAAGATCCGGCCGCCGTGGCCACATTCTTGGCCGGCCAACGAGACGTGCAAATCATCCAGGCCCCTGGCGGCAAGGACCATGCCTTACGCGTCACCGTGCCCACGGAACCAGACCAAACCCCCGACCCCCGCTACGAAGAACTGGCCGCCCCCGACGCTGCCATCCAGCAACTTCGCCTTGTTCGCCACATCGTTCAATCGAACGCGCGGACCCTCATCTTCCAAAACACCCGCGACGCCGCAGAACTGATGGCTACTCGCAGCGCCGCGCTCGATGACCTCATGGAACTTCATCACGGCTCCCTCAGCGCCGAGGTGCGCCGGGACGTTGAACAACGGTTCAAGGCCGGTGAAATCCGGGGCCTGGTTGCCACGAGCAGCCTGGAATTGGGCATCGATGTGGGCGCCATTGACCACGTCATCCAAGTTGCAAGTCCACGCAGCGTCGCCCGGCTCCTCCAGAGGCTCGGGCGAGCAGGCCACCGCCTCGGCCAGACTAGCCATGGCACCCTCGTAGCCGCGCCCGCCGATGATGTCGCCGAATGCATAGTAGTCGCCGAAAATGCGCTAGCGGGCACCCTTGAACCCATCCAGGGTCGCGAAGCTCCACTCGCCGTTCTAACCAACCAAATCATCGCGATGAGTAACCAAGGTGCAGCCCTGGCGGCCGCCGACGTGTACCGCCTCGTTTCGCGGGCTGGCCCCTACCTGGACCTCGACGAGGGCATGTTTGACGCCACCTGGGACGCCCTTGTAGAATCCAAGACCGTCTTCACGGACGAGCGAGGCCGCATTACACCCGGTGGGAGATCAAGGCGCCACTTCCTGGGCCACATCTCCATGATCCAGGATGACAAGAAGTACCGCGTACTCGACGAAGCCGCCAAGCGCATCATCGGCAGCCTCGACGACGCCTTCGTCGCCACCCTCTATGCAGGGGCCCTCTTCGTGATGGCTGGCCGGCCATGGCAGATTCTGGCCATCGATGCGGAGGATGCCCTCGTGCGCGTAGGTCCCGTGCGCGACGTTGGCGCCGTCCCGCAATGGACGGGGAGCGACTTGCCCGTAACTCGCTTGGTGGCCCAAGGCGTGGTCGCCCTGCGCCGTCGCCTCCTGGCAGGTGACCGGCCAAGCATAGCGGATGAAGCGGCAATTCACGCGGCCCTGGAGCCATTGGAACGCCACCGGGCAGCAGGCCTTGAGGTGCCAACCGACCGACTGGTGACCATCGAATCGGCGCGTCGCATGGTCGTCATCAACGTCGCTCTGGGTACCCGTGGCAATGAAGCCCTGGGTCGCGTCTTGCAAGCGCTCATCGGGCAACGACATGGCCCAGTGGGCTTGGACCATGACGCATACCGAATCCACTTGACACTCCCCGCAGGCGTGCGACCCATTGCCATTGACGATGTCCTGTCAGGCCTGGACCCAGACGCCATTGACGTCATCCTGACACTCGTGCTCAAAGACAGCCCTAGTGCCCGCCACCACCTCGTGGCCGTGGCCAAGTGGTTCGGCGCACTCCCAGATGCCGTGGAGCCGGACCGCTTCACGCGCGTCAAATCCGACGCACTCATGGCGGTAACGGCCCTGCAAGAGGAAACGCTTGCTCGGCTCATCCATGAACGCCTCGACCCCGAGGCCGTAGCGGACTTCCTTCGTGACCTCCACGCTGGCCGCATCGAAATCATCCACCAAGGCCTGGGTCCCGTGAGTACCATGGCCAAGGAAGCCCGCGATGCCTTGCTGGCTCCACCCCGTACCGACGCCCGCCTGTTGCAACAAGTCCGGCGGCGCATCGAAGATGCGTCCATCATGCTCGCGTGTACCGGGTGTCGAAACACGTGGGACGCCAAGGTTGCTGACCTGCCCCGGCGCATTCACTGCCGCCGCTGCCAAAGCATCCAAGTGGCATGCGTTGGGCCTTGGGCCAAAGATATCGTCCGCCTCATCGGGCAGGAAGGGCTCACGGCGGACCAGCGCAAAGACCGGGAGCGCCTTGTGCGCAACGCGGGCCTTGTTGCCGGCTTCGGCTCGACGGCTTGCCGAGCGTTGGCGGCACGCGGTATTGGCCCCGACGGAGCGGCTCGCTTGCTGCAGAAATCCCAAGACCCGCAATCAGACGTGTTCTGGAGGGAGCTACTCGTCATGGAGTTGGAGTTCGCCCGCAATTCGGCGTATTGGCGACGGTAGAGGTCAGCCGATGGATTTGCGCGTACCGGCCAGCGCGGCTCGGCGTGGTGGCTGCCGCGCGCTCGGCATGTCGTGGCGCAAGTCCTAACAGGTGCGCCAACAAGCCCCCGGCGTGGTCCTGCAGTCCTTCATCGACAGCGATTCCGGCGGCATCTTCGTCGATATCCTGCACACGTTCGGCGCCATCGCCTACCTCGCAGGCGTCGCCCTGTACGGTGTCTGGCTCCGGGGACTCCGGCGTGGTCAGGCGGACGGACGGCTGCTGTCCACGTCCATGATGATCACCTATGTCGCCATCGCAGCCAATCTCTTGGGCGGTTTTGGTCGTACGTATCAAACTGGCCACCCGAGCATCCGGGAGATCCAAACCGAGCCCTGGGTGCAAGTCATGCTGGCCAAACACGTGGTCCTATTCTTCGGCATGGGAATTGCCATCTGGCTCTTCGAGGGGCTAGCCCCACGCCTTGTGCGCAGCCTAAAAGCCGGCAACCGCCGCGACCCTGTTCGTGCAACACACCGCACCGCCGTTCGCGTCATCGTGGCTAGTATCCTTGCCGCCACCGTGCTCGGGGCGGTGAGCCAAATCATGGACCTGGGGTCCGATGACATGGACGATGACCCCTTGCCAAGCGAAGGACGCACCTACACATTCTCGGGCAGCCTTACCAGCACTGCTGCCGCGCCGCGCACCCAAAGCGGCACGTTCGACGTGCCCGCCGGCATCGACAGCATGACGGCGACCCTCACATGGACCCCGGCTCAATTCGACTTGAGCGTCCTCCTCACGGACCCGAACGGCGACCACGTAGAGGCGCGACCCAGCGCGGAAATCCAGGGCCCGGCCCCGGGCCAGTGGCGCTACGTTGTGCGCAGCGACTTGGCCGTGGATGCGTCATGGGAACTCACGATCGTCGTCGGTGACGGCGCCCCAAACCTACTGGCGAATACGATTCTCCTCAACCCCGGAGTCTTCTATGAAATCAACACAATGATGGACAACAATGCCACCATTTACTTCCAATGGACCATCGTGGAGGACGCAGAGGTGGATTTCAACTTGCACACCCATTTCGATGACGAAGTGGATTACCCGATTCGCTACACGGCGGCCAGCGGCGCGGGCAACTACACGGCCCAGCGCGAGGGTGGACACTCATTGATGTGGGAGAATCCGGGCGGCACCCCCCTGCGCCTCCAGTACAGGGTGTGGGGCGACTACGAGTTAGACTCCATTTTCCCGTGAGGGGCCCCCCGCAGCGCTACGATGGCCTTGGCGACCGCCAGAAAATCATCGCATGGACCCAAGTCTGTGTCTGCGCGGCTTGCCACTTCGTCATCGGCGTTGACTGCCACAGATGCCCCCACATGCTCCCAGACGGGGACGTCGTTGGCGCCGTTGCCTACATGGCAAACGTCCCGGGCTTCGACTCCCAGCCTCGTCAGTTGTCTGGACAGATTGGCCCATTTGTCGAACTGCGCCTCGATGGATATCTGGACGCCGTCTTTGACTTCAACGGGGCTGCAGATTGGTTCACCAAAACCCCAGCGGCCCGCGAAGTCCGCTAGCGTGCTGGGTTGGTCGGTGAGCAGGTACAGGGCTAGGCCTTCGCCGCGTAGCAGTGCGGCCCCTTCGCGGACATTGGCCATCCACGGGCCATCGCGAAGTGCATGGTGCATTTCCTGCAGGCGGAGTCGCTGTACCTTTGCCCATTGTTCCCAGAAGCACTCCTCCAGGCTAATCTCCCCGGCAAAGAAGCGCGCATCGGATTCCCGCACGAATTCGTCGAACCCATTTGCTGCCAGCACCACTTCGAAGGCAGTGGTGCCCGGCAGCAGCGTCCCGTCGAGGTCCACGGTTACGACGCGCATCGGACCTCCATGGCCCAGTGGCTCTGGCCCGGTGCATAATTGCGCACGCGGCGAACGTCCGTGCCCGTAGGCGCATGGCCATGGTCGGACAAGCATGCCTCTACTTCGGCCCGGCGGCCATCTAGGTCTTCGTCCATGAGGATCTCGTGGTAATGAATGAGGCGGGGCCGCAATCGAGCGGCCACATCAAGGAAATCAAAAGCGCCGTGGGGGAGGTTCATGACCACGTGATCCGCCCTTGGCAACGACGTCGCCATAGCACGTGCGTCTCCCTCATGAATCGCCATGTCAACGCTGTTTGCTGCCGCGTTCCGACGAGCCAATTCGACAGCCGCCGGATTGAGGTCAATGGCATCCACCTGGCAGCCTAGGCGGGCCGCCGGAACGGCCAACGGCCCCACGCCTGCAAACAGGTCCACTACGTGCTCCCCCGGGTGCATGGTGGCCAATTGCCGGGCGCGTTCGGTTGCCAAGCGCGGCGAAAAATATGCGCGGGCCAGGTCAACGGTGAGCCGAATGCCATTCTCCGTGACGGTGGTCTCTGAGCCGCCGCTGCCGGCGATACAGGATAGATCCCTAGTCCGAAACTCGCCCACGACCCCGCCATCATGGAACACGGCCCGGACGCGGTGGAATTGCAACAATGCATCGCCTACTTCTGACCGCCGCTCCCACAGTTCTTTGGGGACCTTCACGACCACGATGTCGCCGAGTACCTCATGCGCCCGCGGCGCGACGCTGCGTTCGTCGTCGCTCCATCCGGTCAGGTATCCCGTGTAATCGACGGGCCGCACATCCCGGGGCGTGAAGTCGAAGACCTCCTCGCCGTCAAGGCAGGGGAACACGATGCCCTGGCCGTCGCGAATCGGCTCGAGGTCAACACGCAGGGCACCTTGGTCGCGAAGCCGCCGGCGCACCGCTTCCGCATCAGGGAAAGAAGCACGCATTCCAGGGCATCGGACCACGAACCTTCCAGGCTCGTAGGTCCCATAAGGCGACCGGGCGTGCCAGTGTCGTGCTTAGCCTCGTGGGCCTCGGCCTCCACGACGTCCGTGACATCACGGTGCGTGGCCTTGAAACCGTGCGTGCCGCCGACCGCGTCGTCGCTGAATTCTACACGGCTCGCCTTACCGGGACCCCCCATGAGGAATTGGAGTCCTTCCTTGGCCGCAGCGTGGAGGTGCTCAATCGCGAAGGTGTTGAATTTGGTGGCCGGGACCTAGTCGCCGACGCGGCTACCCGGAACGTGGTGCTGCTGACGGCGGGTGACCCCCTTGCCGCTACCACTCACACGGACCTCGTTGTACGGGCCCGGGGTGCCGGGGTCCCTGTGGAAGTCATCCACGCCGCGAGCATCTACTCGGCGGCGCCGGGACTGGCCGGCCTACAGCACTACAAATTTGGCCGCACGGTTACCCTGGTGCGTCCCGAGCCCAATTGGCTCCCCACAAGCCCCTTTGACGGCGTAGCCGCCAACCACCATGCCGGACTCCACACCTTGGCCCTGCTGGACATCAAGGCGGACGAGGACTACTACATGACCGGCCAGGAAGGCCTGGCGTTGCTGCTGCGGCTCGCACAGGCGACCGACAACGATTGGTTCAATGAGACCACCCCTGCCGCCATTGTGGCCCGCGCCGGGGCCCCCGACTGCCGCGTCGTAACCGGCACCGTGGGGGAATTGGTGGCTTGCGACGTGGGCGGCCCCCTACACTGCATCATCATCCCCGGCGAATTGCAGGTCGTCGAGCAAGAAGCGTGGGACTCCCTCGCGGTGACCGCATGAAGATGCATGTCGCCCTAGCCGTGACAGCAGGTGGGCTGGGGGCCATACTGGCGCTCATCAACCAGACCGTTGACGCCCGCCCACTTGCCCTCGTAGCGGGTACCCTCGTCCTCATTGGCCTCGGTGCCGCCCTCTGGCCGTGGCTCAAGCGCCTCGCGCCGCCGCCTCTCCAAGGCCTGTTCCCGGCTATTCCCAGGGGCCACAGATGGTGCGACAAATGTGGACAACCCCGCAAGGGCCCGTGCACCTGCCAAGCACAATAGGCTCATTTGCAAACGTTGAAAGGGCCTCATCCCGCTCATCGCATGGGGATGCACTGACCGGTGAGTTGCGTGATGACCGACGCCTGCACCTGCTGACCAGGGGAAACGTGGATGGCATCGTAAGTGCCGCCATGTTCTTGGCACGGGACCCGAAGACCAAGGTCTCCTTCGTTCCCAGCGGCGATTTGGCCGTAGATCGCTTGCGTAAGGACATCTCCAGCGACCGGTTTTACCTCGTTGATTTGGGCCTCACGCCACGCCTCATCAAGACCCTCAACCAGAAGGCCAAGACCCAACAAGACGTCACGTACCTCGATCACCACCAGCAATCCGCCCTACACCTCGATGAACTTCGTGACGGCATCGAAGCGGTCGTGGAAACGGGCCGTTCGGCGGCGGCCGTAGCCTACGAACACTTGGGCCTCAATGGACGCCACCGCCACCTCGTGGCCATCGCCGACTTAGTGGAATATTGTGAAACTGAGCGCCTCGCTATCGCTCGCCAGGAGCACGGCGTCCGTGTGGACGACGAAGCCCGCGTCCTTGATTTCTCGTGGCGAGCCCAAGTGGACGACGACCGCTTCCGCCGCACCGCCGCTCACCAATTGAGTAAAGGGCTCTGGCCCACCCAAGTGGCACCCATCAAGGAACGCTACCTACGTGTCGTCAATGAGGGACGCTGGGACCGGGCGCTCGCTAAGGTCCGCGACCGCATCGAAATCCGTGACAACGTGGGCATGCTACGATTCGGCCGTCGCAAACCCAGCCTGTTCGGTTTCGGTAGCCGTGCCATGACGGAAGTGGCCCGTGAATGTGGAGTCGGTGTTGCAGTCATGCTCAACCGACGCAACGAACTCAGCAGCGCTTCGCTCCGCGAAACAGGCCACGGTAGCCAATTGGACCTTGGTGCCTTCGCCGAAGCCTTCGCTCTGCAACACGGCATCGTGGGCGGCGGCCACCCTCAATCGGCTGGCGCCAAAATCCCAACCCGTAGTGTCCCCCAATTCCTCAAGGAGGTGGTTTGTCTTGCTTGACCTCGAGGAGATCATGCGCATGCGCGGCGCAGCGGCCGCTGCTTAGTCCGCGACTGGGCCGCCTGCCGCCGCCGATGCAGTCGGCGACACGTCGGGAGGTCCAACCAGGGTTCCTGGACGTACTGCGACGTGGTCCGGGCTGAGGATCTCGATGCCTGCCTCCTGGAACCGGTCGAGGATGTTGGCGATCACTTCGCTGCGCAGTCCGACCAGTCGCTCTGGATTGTCCGTGTATGCGTGCAAGGTGTACACCACGGCGAAGTCCCCGAGGGCATCTTGCAGGACTCTAGGTCCGGGATCCGTTCGGATGCCATCGATGGTGGCACTGGTCTTGAGCAGTTCATGGACGGTGCGCCACGGCGCATCGTAGCCGAGGCCGATCCGGATCTCCAAGGCGATGCCGTTGCCTCGGGCGTCCCGACTAAAATTGATGATTCGGCCCGCCAAGACCGATTGATTGGGGATCGCGACCTCCTCGTTGCGGATGGTCCGGACGCGCGTGACGAACATAGAGCGTTCGATCACGTCACCCACTGTATCACCGATTTGTACGCGCTCGCCACGGTCGAAGGCCTTGGTGTACGTGATGACGATGCCTGCCACGGCGTTGCCGACCGCGCTGCTGGCACCAATGCTGATCAGGGCGCCGATGAAGATGGCGATACCCTGGAATCCGGCTGTCCCCGTGCCAGGCAACAAGGGGAAAATGATGATGATGGTCAGCACGACCGCGGCGAAACGGACCAGATTGTAGGTCTGCTTGGCCCAACTCTTGTCGAACCGGCGGATGCGGATGCGGCCCTTGCGGATCTCCTCGAAGACGAATCGCATGATGCTGAGGGCCGCCTTGACCACGATGATCACCAGTACGATGCGGCCCAGGTTGGGTAGGTACGCAACGAACGAGGTGCCCATAACGGCCAATGTGGTGCGCGTGAACGTGACCAATGTCTCCGCCGCGCCCGGGATTGGGAGCACGATGACCACGGCGATGCCCCATGCCACGGTCAAGAGGAGTCGCAGCACAATCCACGTCAAGACCGCGCCCCAGCCGAGGAGCGC